>JAOAHW010000222.1 GCA_026415015.1 Syntrophorhabdaceae bacterium | reverse complement strand
AGATGTGTATAAGAGACAGCTTTTATCATGCCCTGTATATCGAAGTCTTCTATATGCTTCACAGCTATACTATCAATCTGCACAGCCTCTTTATATGAATAATAATGGGATAGGTCAGTGCTGCCCACAATGAGAAATCTCTTTTTCATGTCTTTAATAACATCATATATAATAGAAGACAGGGTCTCACAAACCTCCACATCACTACCAATCATTATAATGGGTATTAATCTAAAATCACCAAGGGCAATTTGCAGAAAAGGGAGTTGAACCTCAAGGGAGTGTTCCCTTTTATGAGGCTCAATATCGTTTGTGATGATATTACCTTTTTTTAGTAATATCCCTGCGGTCTCCTCATCTATCTCCACTATACCCAATGGTGTCTTATAACCCCCTCTATCCATAATAGATGCACCTTCAAGAAAGGCCCTGTGGCTCGGTGCAATGACTATAACTGTATCGTATACAGATTTTGAGATTGCCTTGAAACCGTATGCAGCCACATGACCAGAATACATATATCCTGCATGGGGAGAGATTATTCCTTTTATATCACCTTTTACATGCACTATATTTGCAGACTTTATGTAACTCTCAATATCCCTCTTTAAAACAGAAGGGTTTGCAGGATAAAAAGAACCACTTACCGATGGCTCTCTAATTGTTTGCATATTCTATTCCTCTTGGTATTTTTTCTAAATCATAATTATAAAACAATTCCATTTAAAATAAAATATTAACCTTTTTTTGCAGCCTCTACATACTTCATCATCAGGTCATAGAGGATATTGTTTATGAGTCTATCTTCCTCTTCAGTGAGGTTTCCTTTTGTCTTTTCCTTTAGCATCTCAATAACATCAATAGAGTGTTTTGCCAGTGTGAGGTCAACTTTTTTTTCATTGGAAAGCGGGTCTGGAAGCTCACCCAAATTAACAAGCACTGAAGTAGAAAGAGAAAGAATAAAGGTAGAAAAATTCAAAGTTTCATCCATATGTACCCCCTAAAGCAGTTTATCAAGTTTTAGAGGCAGATAAAATATATTATCCTTTCTCTTAACCTGATATAAAATGTAGTTTCTCTTCAATCCCTCCATCATATATGTCTCAAAATCCTCTTTGTTGGAGATGAGAAAGTTATTGATCTTTATAATAATATCACCATCTCGTAGTCCACTTTTATCTGCAAGGCCACCTTTATATACCTTTGTAATTACAACACCTTCCCTCTGTTTTATCTTATATTTAAGCCTTGGGTATCCCTTTATATCAGAGACCCTTATATCACAAAGATTTTCGTCAAGGGGCACTGGCCTGTATTCATTTATCTCCTTCACATCCAATTGGACAATAAAAGATCTCTGACCCCTCATTATCTTTAATTGCACCTCATCCTGTCTTGCCATAGCCCTTAAGGTTTTATAGAACTTTACACCCTCTCTTATTTTTTTGTTATTCATCTCTACAATCCTATCACCGACCCTTATCCCCATTCTGTCTGCAGGGCTATTCGGTATTATCTTATTAACATAGAAAAAATTTTCATTTTCACTGATTTTTTTCTCTATAAAAAAACCGAGGATTGGCCTCTTTACATTTACATCAAGGAATTCAGAGAGCATATTCATTACATCTTCGATGGGAATAGCAAAACCTATCCCCTTGCCTTCGCTGTAGATAGCTGTCACAATGCCTATGGGATTACCATCTATATCCATAAGGACACCGCCGCTGTTTCCAGGATTGATGGCAGCATCTGTCTGTATAAGATTCACATATACCCTATTATCAATCCTCAAATTTCTCCCCAAAGCACTTACCACACCGACGCTTACAGAATTGGAAAGGCCATAAGGATTTCCTATAACAATAGCCCTCTCACCGACTCTCACTGGTTTTTTCCTATTTACCTTCAGATAAGGAAATTCTGTTTTGTCTGTAATCTTTAAAAGGGCTATATCAAACTCCGGGTCACTTCCTAATACATAGGCATCGTATTCCTTACCGTTTAAAAATTTTACCCTTATATTAATTGCCCTTGAGATGAGATGTTCATTGGTAACAATGATGCCATTAGGATTTATTACAACCCCTGAGCCATAATTTTCATTAAGCTCCTCTTCCCTATCATATTCTAATAATCTTTTTGTAAGTGGTGTCTTTCTGTCTTCCTCTGAATTGGTTCTGGAAATCTCCTCTGTCTTGATATTTACTATTGCCCTGCCGACTGCCTCAACAACATCTGCAATCCTGTCCTCTTTTGTATAGGCATGACATATGGGGATGGATAAGGCTATCCATAGACAAAAAAGAGTTATAAATGCAGATGAAATTCTCAGGGTATTTCTTGATGTAATAAGCATAATCTGCTATGAGTTATATCTGTATTCAGTATCCTTATCACGAGGCTCTATTCTTCTTTTTTTTCTTTTTTAATACCCTCTTTACTGCATCAAGGATCACATCGGCAATTTCATCCTTGCTCTTCTCAGGGACATGCCTTGCATAGCCTGTGGTATCTATTATAGTAACCTCGTTCCTATCAGAACCAAACCCTATACCAGGTTTAGACACGTCATTGGCAATGATGAGGTCGAGTTTTTTTCTACTTAGTTTATCATAGGCATGTTCAACAAGCTTCTCTGTCTCTGCGGCAAAGCCAACAAGTATGCGGTCTTCCTTTAACCTTCCAAGTTCTCCAATAATATCAGGATTCTTCTCAAGCTCTAACATCATTATATCCTGGCCTTCCTGCTTTTTTATCTTCTGACAGTTCTCTGCACGGCATCTAAAATCAGCAACAGCAGCAGTCTTTATTATGACAGAACACTCCTTGTAATGCTCCAGGACTGCATCCCTCATCACATTTGCCGTGGTTATCTCAATAATCTTTATGTCATTTCTTGGTGGTTCAAGATATGTCTTTCCTGTAATAAGTATTACCTCTGCACCCCTCCTCCTGGCCAGCTTTGCAATGGAATAACCCATCTTCCCTGATGACCTGTTGGTTATACATCTAACAGGGTCTATAAACTCCATTGTAGGACCTGCAGTAACCAGTATCCTCTCTCCTGCAAGGTCTTTTTTAGTGAATATATCCTCCATCTTCTCGAGTATCTCTCCTATGGTAGGAAGTCTGCCCTTCCCCTGTGTCCCGCAGGCAAGGTCACCTATCCCTGGTTCCATTATCTCAAAACCGTTTTCCTTTAGCTTGCCAATATTACACTGGACAGCCTTACTCTCCCACATCTTTGTATTCATGGAAGGGACAAAGAGTATGGGCACAGTGGTTGCCATGACCATCGTTGTCAAAAAGTCATCGGCAATACCATTTGCAATCTTCCCTATGATATTTGCTGTTGCCGGGACAATAACCATCTGGTCTGCAATATCAGATAGGGCAATGTGACCTATCTTTGAACCATAGAAGAGTTCAAACATCTGATGCACCACAGGGTTCCCTGATATAGTCTGGAATGTGAGGGGTGTTACAAATTCCATGGCATTTTTTGTCATGACCACATGGACATTAGCACCCCTTTTTGTCAATTCTCTGACTAATTCTGCAGTCTTATATGCTGCTATACCCCCTGTAATGCCTACTATAATCTCCTTGCCGTTTAACATTGAAAATTCTTTTTCCATACTAAATATTTAACCCCAATCTTCTTATAAATCTTGTAAACAGATTTGCCTTGGGAATATAAACTGGAGACACAATATCCACCTTTGCAATAACATTATTTTCAAGTTTCACAACAACCTCACCAAGCTTCTGACCTTCCTTTACCTCTCCTTTTACCTTCTCTTGAACAACATATTCCTTTTTTATCAAATCCTTTTTATCGTTTGGGACAGGATATATAAAGCCTGCATTTGCCACGCCTTTTATTTTTCTATATTTACCATCTATGAGGAATATGTCCTTATCTATGACCTCGCCTTTTTTTACAACATTTACTATCCTGTATTGAGCAAATGCCTTTTTGAATTTCTCAATAGCAACCTCATCCCTTATCTTTGCTGAAGGACTTCCCATAACAACCACAATAAGCCTCAGCTCATTCTTTTTGCCTGTGGCCACTATATTAAAACCTGTCTGGCTGTAGTATCCTGTCTTCAATCCGTCTACTATGCCAGGCATCTTGGTCAATAGTTTATTGTGGTTATTCATGATAAATTTTCCATCCCTGAAACCTTCAGTCTTAATAGATGTCCATTCAATTATCTTTGGATATTTAATAAGTTCCCTTGCCAGTATGGCAAGGTCATGGCATGTAGTTAAATCCTCTTTTTCCCCTTTTGATGGCGGCAGACCGTGAACAGAATTAAACTCAGTCTCCATCATACCAAGGGCCTTTGCCTTTTCATTCATGAGTTTTATAAACTCTTCTTTACTCCCTGCCACATGCTCTGCAATGGCAACTGCTGAATCATTACCTGATGCAACAAGGGTTGCCTTCATAAGGTCCTCTAATGTAAACACCTCACCTTCTTTTAAATATACCTGACTGCCACCCATCTTTGATGCCTCTTTGGACACAGTAATCTTGTCAGTCAGGTTTATCTCCTTTTTATTCAGTTTATCCATCACAACATAGGCAAGCATGAGCTTTGTAACACTGGCAGGTGGTCTTTTTTCGTGGATATTTTCTCCGTCAATCATCCTTCCTGTTGATGCCTCTGTTACTATAAAAGCCTTATAAGGTGCTGTCTTTTCAGCTACAGGCTTTTTTACCACTTTTTTATGGGGTACAGGCCTTGCATAGGCAGAAGAAGCCCAGAAAGACATAACAAGCAAAATAATAATCCATCTCTTCATCCCATTATTCCCCTTTTTATATCTTATAGCCTCCAATCTAATCAATCTTTCTTGATCTTGTCTGTAAAGACCTTAATGAGGTCTATGGGTATTGGAAAGACAATGGTCGAGTTTTTCTCAGTTGATATCTCTATGAGCGTCTGGAGATAACGTAGTTGCAGTGCCATGGGATTCTTTGAGAGTATATCAGAGGCCTCAGAAAGTTTTGCTGCTGCCTGATATTCACCTTCTGCACCAATGACCTTTGCCCTTCTCTCCCTTTCAGCCTCTGCCTGCCTTGCCAGTGCTCGCTGCATCTCCTGAGGAAGGTCAACATTTTTTACCTCTACATTGGCCACCTTTATACCCCAGGGCTCTGTATGGGCATCCAGTATATCCTGGAGCCTATCATTTATCTTTTCTCTGTGAGATAGAAGTTCATCGAGCTCAGCCTGACCAAGGACACTCCTCAATGTTGTCTGAGAGAGCTGGCTTGTGGCATATAGATAGTTCTCTATCTCCACAATGGCCTTCAAGGCATCCACAACCCTGAAATAGACAACAGCATTTACCTTTATTGACACGTTATCCTTAGTAATGACATCCTGGGGAGGGACATCCAGGACTACTGTCCTTAGGCTTACCTTCACCATCCTGTCTATTATAGGGATCAGGATTATAAGACCAGGGCCCTTGGGGCTACCGAGGACCCTTCCGAGCCTAAATACAACACCCCTCTCATACTCATTTAAGATCTTTATGGCGCTTGCAAGGAAAAATATAATTATTATAATTACAAATGCAAATGGTATCATTTTAACCTCCCTTTTTCTTTACAATGAGCAAAAGCCCATCTACCTTCTCAACAATTACCCTCTCTCCTTTTTTTATTAAAGCATCACTTCTTGCATTCCAAAGCTCACCGTGTAAAAATACCTTACCTTTTTCCAGTATGTCTGTAGTTGCCTCCCCTTCTTCTCCAATGATACCCTCTTTGCCTGTCTTTACCTTTGACAACTGTGCCTTTACTGCATAGGATAACACACCAAAGAAAAATATACCAGAGAGTATAACAACAATAAGGATGCTTTCCCATGAAATAGACAATGCACTGTAAGGGAGATCCACGAGCATAATAGACCCTATCACTATAGATATAATTCCAGCTATGCCAAGGACACCGTGACTTATTATCTTTAGCTCCAGGATAAAGAATACAATACCCAGTAAAATGAGAAATATCCCTGCATAACTTATGGGTATTGTGGAGAATGCGTAGAGAGCAAGGATAATGGATATACCACCAATCACCCCTGGAAAGATAGCGCCTGGACTATATATCTCAAACAGTATGCCGTATAGACCTATCATCATGAGTATATATGCCACATTCGGGTCACTTATGTAAGAGAGAAACCTGTATTTAAAGGGCATATCTATGGTATTTCTTTTTTTACCTTTCAGATCCAGCTTTGTCTTACCCTTTTTTGTCTCTACAATTTTTCCATCTATACCTTCTATAAGCCTGTCTATATCCTCTGCCACAATATCTATGACATTTTTTTCAATGGCATCCTTTGCAGTAATAGAGGCACTCTCTTTTACTGCCTTTGCTGCCCACTCTATATTCCTTCCCCTTTTCATGGCAATGCTCCTTGCATATGCCTCTGCATCCTTCACTACCTTGGACATCATCTCCTTGTCCGCCTTATCCTTACCTATAGAGACTGGATGTGCAGCACCCACATTTGTCCCTGGTGCCATGGCAGCAATATGTGCGGAAAGCAGTATTATACTCCTGTCTCTTATACACATC
>JAOAHW010000207.1 GCA_026415015.1 Syntrophorhabdaceae bacterium | reverse complement strand
AGATGTGTATAAGAGACAGGGCCCAGAAACACCTTATAAACCGCCTTGTATGTTGGGTTACAGGTTCTGAAAAATCACCCCCTGGGGGGCTGACAGCACCCACAATACTAACAGATGCTGACTTACCTGAAAGTGTTGTAACAGCTCCTCCACGCTCATAAAACTGTGCAAGTCTTGTCGGTAGAGAGGCAGGAAAGCCCTCTTCTGCAGGCATCTCTTCAAGACGGGCTGCAAGCTCCCTTAATGCCTCAGCCCACCTGCTCGTTGAATCGGCAAACACAGCCACATTCAGACCCATATCTCTATAATATTCAGCGATTGTAATACCTGTATAAATGGAGACCTCCCTTGCTGCCACAGGCATGTTTGATGTATTGGCGATGAGTATGGTTCTTTCCATGAGTGGCCTCCCAGAACGCGGGTCAGTAAGTTCAGGAAACTCCCTTAACACCTCTGTCATCTCATTGCCCCGCTCTCCACAGCCAATAAAAACAATTATATCTGCATCAGACCATTTCGCAAGCTGATGCTGGGTTATGGTCTTTCCTGTTCCAAATCCACCAGGTATGGCAGCAGCACCCCCCTTACCTATAGGAAAGAATGTATCAATTATGCGCTGACCAGTAATAAGGGGTTGAATAATACGCAATCTCTCGTGGATAGGACGGGGTAACCTCACAGGCCAACGATGCATCATAGAAATCTCATGGGTTCCATATTCATCTTCTATGACAGCAATAGACTCTAATATGTTATATTCACCTTTTTGTACAATACTTTTGACCTTTCCATGAAGCTCTGGAGGGATCATTATAAGATGATTAACCAGTGGTGTCTCAACTACCTTGCCTATAGCCTGACCAGGCATAACCTTATCGCCTACAGATACAAGAGGCTCAAAGTTCCATCTTCTTACTGTATCAAGGGAATCCACCTTTTCTCCCCTTCTTATCCATGCACCGCTGTGGGCCTGTATACCTGGAAGAGGGCGCTGGATACCATCATAAATATTTCCCACAAGTCCAGGGCCGAGCCATACTGATAAAGGTGCACCTGTCCTTTTGATTGGCGCCCCAGGCTTTAACATTGTGGTATCCTCATAGACCTGGATAGTAGCCTGGTCTTCTATCATCCTGACCACCTCACCAACAAGACCAAGTTCACCTACCTGGACAACTTCATACATCTGGGCTGAATGCATACCAATAGCCGTTACAATAGGGCCGCTTATTCTGGTAGCCACAGGTTCGGTTATCTTATACGCAATGGTCATGAACTGTCTCCTCCTTATTCCTTTTGAGAGATAAAACCTGCCTCTATGGCTATTTTACGCCTTAATTCAGGCCATAGACGCTTTAGTCTCTCCAGCAGACGATTATCCCATATCTGACGGCCTTCATTATCCTCAATAATAATACCAGGACTCGCTATATCCCTTTCCTCTGATACAGAAATTGTTAAGGGTTTTCCCACACGTTCCAGAATCTTCTGAATAAGCATATCACCGCTTATGCTATGCCTTGAGTCTGAAAATCTCAATATGAAAAAATCTCCCCACATCTTACTTATGGCATCAGAGGCAAGTGTAACCAACACCTCTGATAAGTCAATATCTTCGCTGTCCAGTATCTTTTTTGTGGCCTCTTCATAGATAGACTCAAGGAGAGATTCTATGCGCTCAGCCCGAAGTCGCCCTGTCTCAACACGGACTGATGCAAGGATCAACTCGCTTTTTCTATCTGCCTCTGCCTTTGCCTGGTCAATTATCTCCTGTCTTATCCTCTTTGATTCAGCTTCCGCATTAGACAAGATATCTTCTGCCTCTTGTCTTGCATCAGACACAATTTCATCTGCCTTTTTCCTGGCATCTGCAAGAATCTCTTCTCGCAATCTTTCAGTTGAATTTTGTTCTGTAGTCATCTTAATCCCTCTTAACAAACACTTATACCTACAGCCTCCTGGACGAATTCTCGCATGCTTTTTCTGGCCTCCTGTGGCCCTTCAGGTCCTGGTATCTCAACTATCAATGGCCGGTTCATCTCCATTCTTATCTTATCTATTTGAGGTCTTATCCAGCTTGCTATCCTCTCATTGATGATTATAATACCACAGTCAGGTTCAGAGACGGCTTTATCTATTGCCTTCTGTGCCTCATCTGGTGTCTTTACAACCTTTGCATCAACACCAGCAAGTCTAAAGCCCCGAACTGTATCTTCATCAGCTACACAGAAGAATTTCATTTATACTGATCCAACTACATCTTCTGAATTAACATCATGGCGATAGCAAAGCCAAGCACTGCAAGTCCTTCTGCGAGCGCAACAAATAAGATGCTCCGGGTCAAGAGTTCTGGTTTTTCTGCTGCTGCTCCCAGGGCTGCAGACCCTATACGGCCCACAGCATAGGCTGCACCACATACTGTTGCGGCAATGGCAAAGGCAGCTGCAAGGCCTATACCTATTGACTTGTAAGCTGCTATTAAATCCGTTGTAGCAGTGCCACGGGCAGCCTCCTGAGCAAATACCACAGCATCAGGCAAAAATATCCATGCAATAAAACCTCCTACCAACCCCATTCGCCATAATGGCAACCTCATCATGTAACACCTCCATAAGGATTTAATGGAATAATCTTTACCACTTAACTGCAAGGCCATTAATCTTACTCCTTTCTATCATAAACTTTATCTTTGTCTTTTGTGGCAAGATAAAAAGGCTCAAAGGGTCTGCCACTACCAGAAAAAAATTTACCAAAGAACTCATAATATTCAAGACGCATTGCCTGGACAGAGGCAATTACACCCTCTAATACAATAGCCACAATATTTCCAAGTATTATAATCACTATACTGAATGCACTACCAACATAGGGGATGCCTTTTACTTCTCTGGCAACCATAAAGGCAGCAAACAACAAGGCTGCATGGCTCATGGCATACGCTGCAAGACGGACAAAGCTTATGGTATTGGCAAGATAGCTAAGGATAGCCTCAAAGGCACCAACGCATGACTCCATAATCGCCGCAATTATGCCTTCTTCTTTCTCATGATGCCCGCCTTTTTTATGTCTTAAGATATGTTCTAAAGGCTCTTTAATTGACCAGCCTATAATGGGGACACCGAGAAACAAAAACAAAAAGAGGCCCATGAGACCTGATGCCTTTATGGCAGCCCCTTTTATGAGAATAAATAGGGCTCCCCAGTAAAATACAATACCTATGAGACCAAACTTGTCCAGTATCCCAGCAACAAGATTACCCCTTTTAAAATGATTGATAGCATTTAAAATAAGCCCGAGGCTTATCATGACAATACCTATCGTTATCGCCCCATACATGAGTTTAATAGGGTCGCAATCCAAAGGGTCATGCCATATGGCATATCTTTTTAACTCCTCTATACCGAAATAACTACCATATACAATACCAAAGATAATGCTCGACAGACCTGCGAAAATAAGGAGGACACCGAAATCTCTAACCTGTCTTGAATGACTTAAAACTAGGGCTGCAATACCACATCCAGCAAGAACAAGACCATGACCAACATCCCCAAACATCATACCGAACATTACAATGTAGCTTAGAGCAACAAAAAGTGTTGGTTCAAGCTCCCTATAGTCTGGAAGACCATAGGCAGACACAAGCATCTGAAAAGGTCTTAAAAACCAAGGATGTCTTAATAGGATAGGAACATATTCCTCTGTTGATGGATCAGGGGGCGAGAGATTTAGTATATATCTGCCCCCTGTTAATTCATTTAATCGTCTCTGAATTAGAGCCACCTCTCCGCTAGGTGCCCAACCTGAAATCACCACTGTTGTATCTGTTCTTGAAAACTTCTGTCCTGCTTCACTGAGCTTTAGCTCAAGGTTTACAAACCCTTCGACCTCAGCAAGGGTATCTTTAAGTTCTTCTCTCAACCCCTCTATTTTTTTATTTATCCCTTCTAACTGAGAGGAAAGCCTCTCAAGTTCAGCACTATTTTCACCTAAGAGACTGTCCACAGTTGCGCCCTCTGCTACAGGCAGGGTATCTTTTTGAAAACCTGCCTTCTGGAGGATCCTTTCTATTTCCTGTCTATAATCCCTTGTAGTCATAGCAATGAGCACCTGCTGATTTTTTTGCTGTGTTAATGGAATTAAGGCTGCCTTTTCACCAACCTCCTTCAGAAGGTCTTCAAGCTTATGCTGAGGAAGGATACCAGTGACAAAATGGAGAAAAGCAAAATCATCTGGCCCTGTTAATGGTATTTCAAATCCCCTGTAAGTAGATAGTTTATTGGAGACCTCTGTAAGTTCTTTCTCATGTTGGAGTGTCCGTTGCCTTTCTTCTAGTATCTCTCTACATCTTTTTTCTATGTCCTCTAATATTTCCTCTGCCTTTTCTATGGTCATATCTTTTGTAGATGCCTCTAAATAATATGGAGATAGGTCAATGGACTGCCTTATCTCCTGTATACGATTTTGGATATGTTCTAAGCGGAGATATTCATCAGACCTGCCCTGCAACTCATCGGATTCATAACCATATCCTGTTTTTGTTTTTGTAAGATGGATAGCACCGAGTTCACCAAGCCCCTTAAGGACAGTTCTTTCATCCCTTGCAAGGATAACAGCCTGAATGTACATCATAGGCTCTGCACTAAACATAGGTTTCCTCTTTGTCAGTATGAACGATCAAATGCCTGCGGATTATATCAGGTGTTAGTTTTTGTCTTATGCCTTCAGATATTGTCGTAAGGTTGGCAATCTCTATACGTCTTAACCCAATATAACCAAGCAACGCCCCTAAACCCATATGACTTCTACGAAATGCCTGATTGGATAAGTGACAGAAACGTTTCCATGCCAGAGTTTCAAGGATTGATCCATCGTTATCTTTAATACCTTCAGCCCTGCCATATTCTGATGGTAGATAATCAACCACACGATTTTCTAATTGATATGCCATAGAAGTTATATCAGAGTAGCCAAGCATGGCTGTAAAAAAACGTTTAGGGAGTCTGGTTCCTTCAACATGCAAAGTCTTTATAACCTCAGTTGGGAGATTATAGACAAACCTGCCCCTTGTTATGAGCATGAGGTGATATATATCGACCTCTTGAAATATTATGGGTTTTATAATTTCGCTGTCTTTTTTAGGGACACTTTGGACACATTTGATTAGTTCGTTATAATAACCACAGTCCATGCCAGTTTCAAAGAAAAAAGGTTTTTTGTACTCATTAAATAGTTTAAGAGACCATTCCAAGCTCTCCTGAATAAATCCTTTAGGTGCAAGATGGATAAATTCTTCTATTGACTCTGCCTTTACTAATCCTGAAATGTTTAAAGATAATTCCTCGGGAAGGTAAAAAATATACCTGTTTATCTCTTCAAAAGGGATGCCAGTTAAATATGCCCTGAGCAATACCTTAAGATTCTCTATCTGGAAACGTGTTAAGACCAAGTCTATTAATTCAGCACCTGTCCCTGATAGATACATCCTGAAGTTATATATCTCTGAGATTAATTCAAAAACGCATCTTCTCTGAAATTCTGTTATGTCGGATATGCCTTTATCAGGGTATATTGCCTGGTATAAATCAATTATGTTCTGGATACGACAGAGTTCATAAGCCCTTTCACCTAAAGCCATTTTACTGTAACGGGCATGGAGATATGATGTTAAAAAATCAAGGTCATTGGCTATTTTTTGCCTCTTTGCAACAACCAGATTATCGTTGTCCTCACCTTTTATGATAGTCTGCATACGTGTCTAATTATCAGTTCTACTGCTGCCTTTCTTGTCTCCTGAGTTAATGTAAACCTATTCTCTATATCTTTTGCTGCATGGTTAAGCTTCATTTGTTTTTCCATTTCTGCTGCCTCTACTGCTGCATTGATTATATTCTCAGCCTCAATAAGGGCCTCGTGACGTGCTCGTTCAATCATATCCTGACTTTTCTTTCTTGCATCTATTAGAATCTGGTCTTTTATGGATTTTGCCTTCTCTATTATAGCTTTTGCCTCCACCTCTGTGGAGACTATCTTTTCAATCACATCACGCATAGTATACCCTTTCTTATTGACGGATTTCCGAACCTATATAAGAAGATTCTCTTCTAACAACCCTCTTTTCTGGTTTATCAAGTTTAAATCGGCTTATTACTGTATCTCCTATCAGCCTTGTTGCCTCATCAAAGCTCATCTGATCTGTATTGATAATTAAATGATATAACAAGGGGTCGTCTATGTCTTTGCCGAAATTATCCTTTAGGTAACGCCTTCTATCTTCATCCTCTTTTTTAACAAAATTCTCTGCCTCTTTTTCATTGAGATTATAAACCTTCTGAACCTGTTTTACCCTCTTTTCAAATGAGCCTACCAAACGTACATGGAAGGCATTTTCAAGGTCTTTTGTTATAATATTTGCACCACGGCCCACAATAATAACATTGCCTTTCTGGGCAATCCTCAAGATAGTTACATTGGTCTGCTCAATAAGTTTCCATTTTGAGGGGTGGAGACCAATAAGCTCCTCAAAGGCATCGGTTATCATAGATTTGTGTGCCTCATCCATAAATTCGGCGATGTGTTTATGGTGTTTGTACTCCTCTATGACCTTCTCCACAAGGTTTTTATCAAAGATAGTCCACTCTTCATGGGAATATGTTTTGCTCTGTAGATAGTCAGCAAGATTTGAGGCAACTGTATGGCCCCCTGCCCCTTCTGCCCTGGAAATTGTTATAGTTGGTCTTATAGTTGTTATCTCTCTTTTTTGATAGAAATGAAGTTTAAGGAAGGACTCACATTTTTTAAAACTTATATTTTCCCACATAAACTACCCCCAATTATCTATTTTTTAAAATATATGCCGTGGGAACATGAATAACATGCTTATTCGATCTTTAAGCTGTCCTTTACCTATCCGAAGATTATATTATATTGAACTTTTTAAATATCACCCCCCATGAAGAAAAAAGTTGAACTCTACCCCATTATATCCCATTTTAAAAATTGATTAAAAACTTGTCAAGCATTTCATAAAAAAAAATTAAAAAAATATGCCACTCAAATATCGTAAAAAAAAATCTACCTGGATTACGATAAATTTGATATAATCGGTTTTAGGAGATTTCATTGAGGATAGGTGCATTTCAATTGAATAATGCCATAGATGATATAGGCCATTCTTTAGTCTTTGCAGTATTAAGGCCCTGGATTGATGTCAATAATGTAGGCAGTATGGTGCTAAATGAATTGGAGAGACAGTTTAATGCCATTGAACTGGGCAGGTTCTCAAGACCTGGGTGTTTCTATGATTTCACAAGGTATAGACCCACTATACATATAGATGAGGAGGGTATCAATGACTTAAGGATACCCAACACCACTGTTAAGCTTGCAAAAAGAGAGGGACAGGGTGACCTAGTGCTTCTTCGTCTTTTAGAGCCCCACTCAAATGCAGAATATTTTATTTTCTCCGTAATGAGGTTACTGAAAGAATTAAAGGCAAAGAAATATATTCTCCTTGGGAGTATGTACGATACTGTCCCCCATACCAGACCATTGATTA
>JAOAHW010000172.1 GCA_026415015.1 Syntrophorhabdaceae bacterium | reverse complement strand
GTATATTCCTGTGCTGGGGCTTTTTAGTCCTCCCATACAGGATATCAGCCCTTGATTATATTGGATATTCCATCTATACAAATAACCCTGTGAGGGCGCCTCAGAGGGGACATGGGGCACCACAGATACGCTTTGCTGTAGAATCACAGATGGACATGATAGCAGAGGAGCTTGGGGTTGACCCCATAGACATAAGATTAAAGAATGCCCGTATGAAGGGCGATATCCTCCCAAACGGAGACACTATAAAAAATGCAGGGCTAATAGACTGTATAAAAGAGGTGGCAGACAAGACAGTATTCAGGAAGAAATACATTGAATACAGGACTGGGTGTATTGAAACCAATAATAAAAGAATAAAACGGGGTATAGGTATAGGTGTGAGTGGATATTTTACAGGGACACTCATATACCCCAATAATTCAGCAGCCATAATCCAGTTCAATGATGACGGAACAGTGAAATGTCTGACCGGTGCCCTTGATATTGGCCAGGGAGCAGAGACTATCCTCTCTCAGATCGTTGCAGAGGAACTGGGACTTAATATAGAAGATATAGAGATGGTTGCCGGTGATACAGATGCAACACCAGTTGATATTGGCTCATGGATAAGCGGCCTTACCTACGTTACAGGAAACGCTGTGAAAAAGGCAGCAGAGGATGCGAGAAGACAGTTGCTTAAATCAGCAGCGGCTGAACTAAAGGCAGATATTGATAGCCTCACCACTAAAGAAAAAAGGATATTTGTTGAGGGCATGCCTGAAAAATCCATACCATTCTCCAGGGCTATTGAACGCCACATATATGAAAATAATGGAAATCCCATAATAGGCAGGGGATTTTTCAGGGGTTTAAAAGACGCTGAAATAGGTCCCAGCCTTAAAAACGCCAAAGGGTCATGGAGTGATAGCTATGCCTTTGATGCCCAGGTAGCTGAGGTTGAGGTGGATATGGCAACAGGGAAGATAAAGGTTTTGAGGGCGACCACAGCCCATGACTGCGGATTCCCTATAAACCCCCTTCTTGTAGAGGGGCAGATAGATGGTCAGGTATCCATGGCTGCAGGTCAGGCTGTATCTGAAGAAATCATTATGAAAGATGGGGTTACCCTCAACCCCTCTTTCCTTGAATACAAACTCCCCCTTGCCACAGAGATGGTAGAGAATGACTACATAGACATAATTACAGAGGAATACAGAAAAGACCACCATTTTCATACAAAAGAAGTGGGCGAGGGTTATGTATCAGGGATCCTTGCTGCCATTGCCAATGCAGTATATAATGCCACAGGTTTCAGGCCAAAAAAACTCCCCATAAAAATCAAATACTAATCTCTGTTATATAAAACCACGACGAGAATCTATAATCACATTAGATCCCCTTCCTCGGGTCAGATTTTTCTTAAAATTATCTTTAAGTTTTTTGCAAAACTCAGCAGAGGGTGATAAAGTAAGTGGAAAGAAAAGGTGATTGATGAAGAGAGATTTTTTTCCCTTATCCATTGAAGATGTAAAAGAAAAAGGCTGGGATTTTCTTGATGTAATACTTATTACAGGTGATGCCTATGTAGACCATCCTTCTTACGGCGTTGCAGTAATTGGGAGAGTCTTAGAAAATAAAGGTTATAGAGTGGGTATCATTGCCCAGCCCGACTGGAGAGACTCAAAAGATTTTAAAAAACTGGGTAGGCCCAGACTCTTTTTTGGAATAACTGCCGGCAATATGGATTCTATGGTGGCAAACTATACAGCAAATAAAAAGGCAAGGAAAAAAGACGAATACTCACCTAAGGGGCAGGTAGGTCTAAGGCCTGACAGGGCTACCATAGTATATGCAAACAGGGTAAGAGAGGCATTTGATGATGTGGTTATTGTAATAGGCGGGATAGAGGCGAGCCTAAGGAGATTTGCCCACTATGACTGGTGGGACAATACAGTGAGGAGGTCCATCATCTTTGATGCAAGGGCAGATATTCTTGTTTACGGTATGGGGGAAAGACAGGTCATAGAGATAGCAGACAGGATAAGAAAAGATGCTGGCCTTAAAGGAATAAGGGGTACAGCGGTTATTATAAAAAAGATTGATGACCTTATAAAAGAAAATAAAAAATTCATCGAGATACCTTCTTATGAAGAGGTAAAAGGTGATAAAGATAAATTCAATGAGGCATTCAGGATCATTTATAAAAACCAGGATCCAATAAGGGGGAAGGCTCTTGTCCAAAGACATACTGACCGCTATCTCATCCAGTATCCCCCTCCAATGCCTCTGTGTGAAAAAGAAATA
>JAOAHW010000149.1 GCA_026415015.1 Syntrophorhabdaceae bacterium | reverse complement strand
CGTGGGCTCGGAGATGTGTATAAGAGACAGTCATATATGTACTGATGAGAGAAGGGATAGAGATACCCTTTGTGTTGTTGAAGAACCATCTCATATGATGGTCATAGAGTCATCTTATCCCAATAGATATAGATATCACATCCTCCACGGTGTAATAAATCCCTTAGATGGTATTGGCCCTGATGATATCCATATCAATGAATTAAAAGATAGGATAGAAAGGGAACACATCAAAGAGATAATAGTGGCAACAAACCCTAATATAGAGGGGAATACAACAGCCCATTATATAAGTGAAATCCTGAAAGGTTATCATGTAAGGATAACGAGGATTGCCTTTGGCATACCTGTGGGCGGTGATATTGTCTATACCGATGCCCAGACCATAAAGAGTTCCATAGAGAACAGAAAAGACCTATAAGCTCTTAGCGCTGGATAGAGCCCCAATCCTTCAGGAATTTTTCAAGACCTATGTCTGTCAAAGGGTGACTTATAAGCTGTTTTAAGACATTAAAGGGTATTGTGGCAATGTCAGCACCCAAAAGCGCAGCGTCTAAGACATGGAGGGGGTTTCTAATACTTGCCACAATTATCTCAGTCTCAAAACCATAGTTATTAAATATCGTTATAATATCCTCTATAATATCCATGCCCCTTGTGGATATATCGTCGAGCCTGCCGATGAAGGGGCTTACATAGGTAGCGCCTGCCTTTGCAGCTATCATTGCCTGGAGAGGCTGGAATACCAGGGTGACATTGGTCTTTATGCCCTCCTGCGATAATATGCGAACAGCCTTTATACCTTCTTCTGTCATGGGTATCTTGATTACAGCGTTGTGACCAAAGCGTGACAGCTCCCTTGCCTCTTTGCACATACCTTCTGTATCCTTTGATATGACCTCAAGGCTTACAGGCCCAGAGACAAGGGACATTATCTCTTTTATTATCTGATTGGGGTCTTTTTTTTCCTTTGAGAGCAGTGTCGGGTTTGTTGTAACACCATCAACCAGACCCATGTCTAAACCTTTTTTAATCTCTTCAATATTTGCTGTATCAATAAAAAATTTCATAAATGCCTCCCACGTATTTTATAACTTTGATATCTTTTGCTCATCTCCTATATGACAGAGAAAATCCTTTAATTTTTTATTAAAAACAGGGTGTATAATCTCAGGTTCTATCTCGATGCACGGTATTATCACAAACTTTCGTCTGTGTGCATATGGATGAGGAATCTTTAGTTGTTCTGTATCTATAACCATGTCTCCAAAGAGTATTATATCCAGGTCTATTACCCTCGGACCCTTAGGTATATCCCTTTTCCTCCCCATTTTATCCTCTATGCTCATTAACATCTTTAAGAGTTCATGGGGTGTAGAATCCCAGTATATACTAATTGCACAGTTTATAAAATCATCCTGTGCTATATTGTCTACAGGCGAGGTCTCATACATGGAGGACTCCTTCAAGACCACAGCCCTTTTGTCTTCTTTTATTTTTTTTATGCTTGAGATACAGTTATTAATCCTGTCACCAATATTTGAGCCGATACTTATCAAGGCCTTTTGAATCACTGCTTTTCTTGGTTCTTGTGGTTTTCTTTTATCTCTTTTTTCTTTTCTGTATCCTCTGGTGTATCTGGCTCCTTTGTTGCCTTTTTAAAGCCCCTTATACCTTTTCCTATGGCACCGCCTATCTCAGGTAGCTTTCCCACACCAAAGACCATTAAGATAATAATCAGTATTATAATTAGTTCCGGTAAACCGACTCCAAACATAAAATATAACACTATCATCATAAACTCCTTTTAGTCAATCTTTTTATCGAGACCTTAAAAAAAGGGCTTATTATTGACAATATCTGAAATCTGCATTATTCTCATGGAAAGAAATTAGAGTTTAATGAGGAGGTTATCATGAAAAGCGTAAAGGGAACAGAGACAGAGAAAAATCTACTCAAGTCTTTTGCAGGAGAGTCACAGGCCAGAAACAGATATACTTATTTTTCTTCTCAGGCAAAAAAAGAGGGTTATGAGCAGATCTCATGGATATTCGCTGATACTGCTGATAATGAAAAGGAACACGCCAAGAGATTTTTTAAATTCCTTGAAGGTGGTGACCTTGAGATCACAGCATCCTATCCTGCAGGGGTCATAGGAGATACAAAGGCAAATCTAAAGGAGGCAGCAGCAGGAGAGAATTTAGAGTGGACAGTGCTCTATAAAGAGGCCGCTGAGGTGGCTAAAAAAGAGGGTTTTGAAGAGATAGCAAAGGTATTTGAAGAGATAGCAAAGGTGGAGAGGGAACACGAGAAAAGATATCGCGCATTACTTGCAAATATAGAAAATGACAGGGTCTTTAAAAGGCCTCAATCTGTTAAGTGGAGATGCAGAAACTGCGGGTATGTCTATGAGGGGACTGAGGCACCTGAGCAGTGTCCTGCCTGCGCACACCCCAGGGCATATTATGAACTTATGGCAGAGAACTATTAAACTTTTTACCTCTTTTTCCTTGAAAAAGGAATACTTATTTTGTTAGTTTTAGTTTTTTAAGAAGAGGTTAAATCAAGGTATAAAAGAGTAAGAGGTGAAGATAGCAGGTATCCAATTCGCCTGTTCCAGCGATAAGGACAGCAATACAGAAAAGGCCCTTGAGGTCCTTGAGCTCGCAGTAAAAGAGGGTGCAAGGATTGTATGTTTTCAGGAATTATTTAACCTCCAGTGGTTTCCAAAAGACAGGGATGAGAGTGCCTTTAGTCTTGCTGATACAATAAGAGGTGGTGTTGTTTCTGCCTTTAGAGAAAAGGCAAAAAGACATAGTATAGTGATACTCCTACCCATCTTTGAGAGGCACCATTCAAGATATTATAACAGTTGCATTGTCATTGGTAGCACAGGAAAGGCAATAGGGATATACAGAAAAATCCATATTCCTGATATACCTCTATGGGAGGAGAGATACTATTTTTCAACAGGGGATAAAGGTATAAATGTATTCAAGACAGATTTCTGCAGGATTGGTATCCAGATCTCATGGGACAATCTTTATCCTGAGGCTGCAAGGATTTTGGCATTGAAGGGTGCTGATATTATATTCTCTCCTACAGCGTGTGCCTTTAAATCGCAGCATATATGGCAGTCCGTTATAACTGGTAATGCCATTACAAACTGTGTATTTATCATGAGGGTAAACAGGGTGGGAAGCGAGGATATCCATGATTTCTATGGCATGAGTTTCTGTGTAAACCCTGAGGGTGAGTTGATAGGAGGGCCTACAGGTAGAGGTGATAGTATACTCCTTGCTGATATAGACCTCGATTACCTAAAAGAGGTAAGAAGGGAATGGCCTATAATGCAGGGTAGGATGCCTGAATTTTATAAGGATATTTTATAATGAGGAGGAGGGGTTATGGGTGATGAGGTTACACTCTGTGTGGTCTGTGCATGGAGAAAAGAATGCCAGAAGAAATTTTCCATGAGCGATGATATAAGGTTAAGATGCCCGGATTATTCAAGGGATCTATCAATAAAGGAATCGGAGATAGCAGGTGATAAGAAAAAAGATAGCGGAGCTGATAAGGGAGGCGTATAAGGATTGTATAGAAAAGGGTGTTTTTATCTATGATGACTATATAGACCCCATAGTAGAGATACCCAGAGAGAGCGGGTACGGTGATTATTCTACAAACATTGCCTTTATCCTTGCCCCCAAGATTAGAAAAAGCCCCTTTGATATTGCCAAGAAAATTGTCGAGCATATAAACACCAGTGGATTTTGTGAAAAGATAGAAGTTGCTGGTAAAGGGTTTATAAATTTCTATATTAGGGATGCAGTGTGGAGGTCAAGCCTCAAAGACCTTTTTCGAAATGGGATAGATGCATTCATGCCGAATCTTGGTGAAGGCAGGAGGGTATTGATAGAGTTTGTAAGTGCAAACCCTACAGGGCCTCTGCATATCGGCCACGGGAGAGGTGCTGTTGTAGGTGATGTACTTGCAAATATCCTTGAATCTGTAAAATATGATGTTTTAAGGGAGTATTATATCTGTCTCTTATACACATCT
>JAOAHW010000126.1 GCA_026415015.1 Syntrophorhabdaceae bacterium | reverse complement strand
TACCATGAGACTCATCATTAGGTCAAATTTTGCCATAGGGAAATTTTCAATGGAGTCTATGTGCTGGATAACTGCTATGTTGGCGAGGAATTTTATATAGCCCAGCTTTGCAGCCTCTTTTATAGCATTCTCAATATCATCATCTTTAGTGAGGTCTGCTTTAATAAAGACCATCTGGCCACCCATCTTCCTTGCCATATCCTGGGTCTGGCCACCGCCTTTTTCATCAATATCTATACCTACAACCATGAGATTATTGACTGCTGCAGCAATACATGTTGCCCTGCCTATCCCACTACCCGCCCCAGTTACAATGCATACATTGTCAATGGAGAACTGGGGATCAGGTATAATCAGTATATCATCTCTTTTAATCTCTGGTTCCCTTATATCAAAACCCATACATTGCACCTTTTATGAATTATTAAGATTAAATGCAGTTATTAACAGCAATTTTTATGCCAGCTTCATACCCGACAGGACATAACTCCATTATATGTTCATAAGCCATTGATTTATTTCTGTGTTTTTAAGTCTATTTTTTTATTGCAAAATAGAGTGACATTTACTATTATAGGATGTTGTAGAAAAAAATATACATTATAGTTAAGATATGTAGCAAAACATATACAAAAAAGGGGGGGGAGTCATGGGCACCAATCAAATCCATGATATTAAACAATCAGAGAATTCACAGGGTGATACAACCCATGAATTAAAAAAACAAATGGAATTATACAGGCTTATCTTTGACAATATATATAATGGCCTAGTTGTAGTAGATAAAGATGGCTATATTATTTTATTCAACAAGCCCTATGGACAGTTCCTTGGTGTTGATGCAGATGCCCAGATTGGTAAGCATGTGACCGAGGTCATTGAGAATACAAGGATGCACCATGTGATTAAGTCAGGAAAGCCTGAGATTAATGTAACACAGAGGATTATGGGACAGGATATGGTGGTCCAGAGGATCCCTATCAAAAAAAATGGCACAATCATTGGTGCCCTTGGGCAGGTGATGTTCAAGGATGTAAGCGATGTGAGAAAACTGGCTAATAAACTCTGCCTCCTTGAATCAAAAGTAAAGCTCTATGAGGAGGAGCTGATTTCACTTCGTTCCAAAAGGTATACATTTGATAGTATTGTGGGTGTTAGTCAGTCCCTCAACAATCTAAAGCAGATTGCCCAGAAGGCAGCTACAACCAACTTCCCTGTCCTTATTACAGGGGAATCAGGGACAGGTAAAGAGATGTTTGCCCAGGCAATCCACAATGAGAGCACAAGAAGGCTCCAGACCCTTGTGAGGATAAACTGTGCAGCCATTCCAAAGGAATTGCTTGAATCAGAGCTATTCGGGTATGAAAAAGGGGCATTTACAGGTGCCCACCCCAATGGTAAGCTAGGTAAGCTTGAGCTTGCCAATAACGGTACTGTATTCCTTGATGAGATAGGAGACCTACCCTTTGAGATGCAGCCGAAACTCCTCCGTGTCCTTGAAGATAAGGAGTTCGAAAGGGTTGGCGGCACTATCCCAGTAAGAACTGAATTTCGTATAATCGCAGCGAGTAATCAAAATCTTGAAGATATGATCCATGAAGGAAGGTTCCGTAAAGACCTTTTCTATAGATTGAATGTTATACGTCTTCATATTCCACCCTTAAGAGAGAGGAGGGAGGATATAATACCTATTGCAGAAAAATTGCTGAAAAAGATATCTGATGAACTCTCTATCCCTGACCTTAGACTTGAACAGGATGCCTGTGATGCCCTTATCCAGTATGACTGGCCTGGTAATACCCGTGAACTCTCAAATGTGCTGGAAAGGGTTGTATCTTCTTATATAGAGGGTAATACCATAAGACTTCAGGATTTACCACCCCATATTCAGAGTAAGGTAAAGTTATCAAAAGATTATTCCAATGGTGGCCTAAAAGATATCCATGCAAACGCAGAGATAGAGGCTATCCAGAATGCGCTCCGAACAGCAAAGAACAATAAAAGTAGGGCCGCTGAACTCCTCGGTATACACAGGACCCTCCTATACAAAAAAATGAAGAAATATAATATTATCTCCCGTGAAATGACTTAGTAATATCTAATGTAGACTATCTGCTACACCCCCTTGTTTATCTTGCATCTCATGTCTATGTTATTATAGAGGTAGAAAAATGAATGATAATCTCTCTGAGAGAATAGAGAACCTGGCAAAGCTCATGTTTAAATCCCGATATCTGGTGTGCTTTACAGGTGCCGGGATAAGCACAGAATCAGGACTACCTGATTTTAGGGGGCCTGATGGCCTATGGACAAGAAGAGAAAAGGGTCTACCGCCAAAACAAACATCTAAACCATGGCACCTGTTTGAGCCAAATGCAGGCCACTATGCCATCGTGGAACTCCAGAACATTGGGAGACTCAAATTTTTAATCTCCCAGAATGTGGATAATCTCCATTTGAAATCAGGCATAAGGCCAGAGCTTATTGCTGAGCTCCATGGAAATATAACAAAACTAAGATGTCCGAGATGTGGTATGGTATATGACCGTTCGTGGGGTTTTACAACATGTAAATGCAGTGCCACATTAATGCCGAGTGTAGTGGATTTTGGTCAGCCTCTCCCTGAGCGTGACCTTATGCTGGCATATGAGCACTCAAGAAAGAGTGACCTCTTTGTAGTTGTAGGCTCGAGTCTTGTTGTGACCCCTGCAGCAGATATGCCGGAAGAGGCATTGAAGCACGGGGCAAGGCTTGTTATTATTAATCAGGGTGATACACCTTTCGATAGATATGCCAATCTTAGGTTTTACGAAAAGATCGGAGATGTATTGCCACCTGCAGTGAACAGACTCAAGATCCTCATGGGGGTTGGGTAAAAAGCGGCAATCCTGTAGGTTTATATGCCCCAGCCCCCTGATACAGTTATTGTGGTACCTGTTATGTAT
>JAOAHW010000122.1 GCA_026415015.1 Syntrophorhabdaceae bacterium | reverse complement strand
AGATGTGTATAAGAGACAGCATGATGTCTCCTCTTTTACCAGAGAGGCGTATAGGATCATCCTGCTATAATCATCAAGGGTGGTAATGAGATACCATTTTTTCTGGGCATAGGGGGCAAATAGAGTGTGTCAATACCTCTCTTTCGTGTGTCTTTCTTTTTCTTTTTGGAAGATAAAAGCCATGTTTCCTTGCAACAGAAATAACCATTGGTAGCGATACCTTCTGGCCGTATTTATCTGCAAGGGTACTCTGAATATAGCTATAATTGTATGTTTTTAATGGGATCATGGGATTTACTATCATCTCTTTTTCTTGGTGTAACTCTGTAACAATATTATCACAGAAGGTCTTTTCTATCTGATTGTTGGATGTTGTTCGTTTATAGGTGATTGAAAACCCTTGTTGGTCTTTCTTATATTCCTTTATTAGCTTGAAAAGTTGTGTCTTTTTGATTCCAAGAAGTGTCTGTGCGGCAAGTCTGTCTATTTCCTTTTCAATGTACCGTTTCAGAATTTTTTACCTCTTCAACAGTTAACCTTTTGTGTATATTCTCGGCCATAGTGAACATCCTCCTTTTTTAGTCATAATGAAGGTAATAATAACCATCTTTATGGTCACTATACAAGAGTTCGGTTTTAACTTTTAAATCTATCAAAATCGGTTCACTTTTAACTTTAAGATGACAACACTTAATTTTTTTCTTTACAAATCTCTTTTTTCTATTTAACATATCTGATTCAGATAAATCCTTTGATTTTTTTGTAGCTGCTTTGTTATAAGGGGTTACAGTTGCCTAAAAAGACCTATAAGAATATATTCAAGAGAATCCTCCAATCCATAACCATCATGGTTATCCCCCATAACAGCAAAAAGCCTATCAATATAAAGATGCCATATCTGGTAGTTATGTTACTCATATTCCTTTTAGGTGCAGGTACATCTTATTTGCTCACAAGGACTGTTGATTATACAGAGTATGGTAGGCTTAAAAAGAAACTCAATGCCTACAACCAGGAGTTTAAGGAGTTAGAGGGTACAATCAATAAACTCAAGGACAGTGAGGCTGAGCTTAAAAAACTGCTGGCCTTTAAGTCTAAAGAAGAGATAATTGAGAATTTTAACCCAAATAATGATGGTGATATAGACTTTATTGATTTAAAGAAACAGGCTGCCCGGTCTATTGAATCCTTGGAGGGTATAAAAAAATACCTGGCCAACCAAAAGGATGTATATAAGTCTACACCTATAGGCCTTCCTGTATCAGGTAATGTAACATCATACTTTGGTAACAGGATACACCCTGTAGATGGAAAAGCACGTATGCATAATGGCATAGATGTAACTGCAAAGTCAGGGACACCTGTTAAGGCAACTGCTGATGGCTTTGTTTCTTTTTCTGGTTCCTTTGGGGCGTATGGTAATGTGGTGGTTATCGAGCATGGGCTTGGTTTTTCAACACTTTATTCCCATAATGAGAAAAATGTTGTTACAGTAGGACAAAAGGTTAAAAGAGGGGATATAATAGCTTATGTTGGGTCAACAGGTAATGCCCAGTCCCCACACGTCCACTATAGTGTTTTCAAAGATGGAAGACCCTTAGACCCATTGAAGGTATTTAGAGGAGAAAGATAGTGTTTCGAAGACGAGAAAAAGATAGGATTGCATCATTTATAGGCTTTGGTTCAACGTTTAAAGGCAATATATCTGTTAAAGGGATGTTGAGGGTAGACGGTATCCTTGAGGGTAATATTGAGGCAGACTCTCTTGTAGTGGGTGAAAAAGGAAATATAAAAGGAGATATAGCTGTAAAGACAGCAAACATTGGTGGAGAAGTCCATGGCAATATAAGGGCAGATGAATTTATTGAGATAGACGCCAAGGCCCTTATATATGGCGATATATATACAGGGAAGATCTCCATAGTAGAGGGTGGGGTATTTAATGGAAGGATCATAATGGAGAAGGGTGTATCAAAGGTAGTGGAACTCCCGTCTAAGGAAAATTGAGTATAAAAATCAAAAAAACAAAATTTTGATAATAAAAAAATTGAAAAAAAATTTTTTTTATGTTACAAACACTATGTGAAATAATTCTTTTGTAAATATGGGGTTAAAAAATGATAGATTTCAATTATACCCTCTTGATTCAGTTTGTAAATCTCCTGATTTTATTAATTCTTTTAAATATCTTTCTATTCAAGCCAGTCTTAAGGGTCATAAACAAAAGAGAAGGTGCAATAGGTGGCACCCTCGATAAGGTTAAATCTCTAAAGAAAGACATAGAAAACCTGGAGAGACAATACGATGAAAAGAGTATGGAACAGAAGAGACCTCTGCTTCAGCTAAAGGACTCAACAATAGCAGAGGCTCATAACTCATCTATGCGTATTATAGAGAAGGCAAGGGAAGAATTGGCTGAAGAACTCACAAGGCTTAAGATAGAGATAGAAAAAGAGCAAAGGCAGGTCTTTGACTCCCTTAAAATGGAAGTTGAGAGGCTTTCATCTGAGGCAGCAGAGAAAATAATGAAAAGGAGCATATAATGTCAGGCGGTTCAGAATCCTGGTTAGACTGGGTATTCAAGTTTATAAACTTTGCAGTCCTTGTTGGTATACTTGTGAAATTTGCAGGCAAGCCCTTAAAGGAATATTTTGCTGGTCGACACAAGACAATAAAGCAAAAGGTAGAGGATGCCAATAAGGCATTAGTTGAGGCAGAGGCATTAAAGGCTGAATATGAGAAAAGGCTAGCCGGCTTAAGTGATGAAATAGAAAAGTTCAAAAAATCCATCCTTGAAGAGACAGAAAAGGAGAAAAAACGGATACTCGATGAGGCAAATCAGTTCGCTGAAAGGATAAGAGAGCAGGCAAGGCTCACATATGAGCAGGAAAAAAGAGAGATCATGGCCAAAATAAAGGAAGAGATTGCAAGGCTCACCATAGAGAGGACAGAAGGTATTCTTAAAGAGAAATTTAGCAAGGCAGATCATGCAAAGATGGTAGATGAATTTATTGAAAAATTGAGGAGTATGAATTGATAAGCCGTTCCATAGCTAAAAGATATGCAAGAGGTTTATTCGCCGTTGGTGAAAAAGATGGTAAATATAAACAATACCTTGAAGAACTAAATACAATCCTGGATTTTTTCACAAAAGAGCAGAGACTAAGTAGACCCCTTATACTTCCCATACTGGAGATGAGCAAGAGAAAGGATATCCTATCAGAGGTGCTAAAGGCATTTAAGGCATCTGTACCCCTTGCGAATATGCTTATGATGCTACTTGAGAGAAACAGGATGAGCTATATAACTGTCATAAGGGATGTCTATAGTGAGCTTGTAGATGAAAAAGAGGGGAGGGTTAGAGGGACTGTCTGGTCTGCGTATGCCCTTGATGCAGAGACAAAGAAGCGCATTGAAGGTGCCCTTAAGGAAAAGCTAAAAAAAGATGTTATACTGGATACCATAGAGGACAAATCCCTCATAGGTGGTGTAAAGGTATCGCTTAAAGGCACAATAATAGATGGTAGTGTAAAGAGACAGCTTGAGACACTGAAGGAAAATATTTTGAAGGAGTAAAATATATGGAGATAAAGGCAGACGAGATAAGCAGGATTATCGAACAGAAGATTTCAGGGTTTGAGAGAGAGTTAGACCTCAAGGAAACAGGTGTTATAATCTCAATCGGTGATGGTATCGCAAGGATATATGGCCTTGAAAATGCCATGGCAGGCGAGTTGCTCGAGTTTCCATATGGTATTGCCGGTATGGTCCTGAACCTTGAAGAGGATAATATAGGTGCTGTTGTATTTGGTGAGGACTATAAGATAAAAGAGGGCGAGATAGCAAAAAGGACAAACAGGATTGCCCAGGTACCTGTGGGCGAGGCACTAATTGGAAGGGTTGTTGATGCCCTCGGTAATCCCATAGATGGTAAGGGCCCTATAGATGCAAAGGAATTCAGGAACATTGAACAGATTGCACCTGGCGTCGTAGTTCGCCAGCCAGTTAAAGAGCCCCTTCAGACAGGTATAAAGGCCATTGATGCCATGATACCAATTGGTCGTGGACAGAGAGAGTTGATAATCGGTGACAGGGGTACTGGAAAGACAGCTATAGCGCTGGATACAATAATCAATCAGAAGGGTAGTAATGTATTCTGTATATATGTGGCAGTTGGACAGAAAAGGTCATCTGTTGCAAGGACCGTTGACCTCCTAACCCAGTATGGGGCCATGGAGTATACAACAGTGGTAGCAGCAACAGCAAGTGATGCAGCACCACTCCAGTATATAGCACCCTTTGCAGGGTGTTCTATGGGTGAATATTTCAGGGATACAGGAAGGCATGCCCTTGTTGTATATGATGACCTATCAAAACATGCAGTAGCATACAGACAACTTTCACTACTTCTAAGAAGGCCACCGGGACGTGAGGCATACCCTGGTGATATATTCTACTTACATTCAAGGCTCCTTGAGCGTGCATCCAAATGGGATGATGCCCATGGAGGAGGTTCACTCACAGCATTACCTATCATTGAGACACAGGCAGGTGACGTCTCTGCATATATTCCGACAAATGTCATATCTATTACAGATGGTCAGATATACCTTGAACCAGAGCTATTTTATGCTGGTATCAGGCCTGCAATCAATGTGGGTATCTCTGTATCAAGGGTTGGTGGTAATGCCCAGATAAAGGCAATGAAACAGGTAGCAGGAAGGTTAAGACTTGAACTTGCCCAGTATAGAGAGCTTGCTGCATTTGCAAAATTCGGAAGTGACCTTGATAAGGTTACACAGGCACTCCTTGCAAGGGGTTCAAGGCTTACTGAGATACTGAAACAGGATCAGTATGTTCCAATGCCTGTGGAAAAGCAGATTGTACTCCTCTTTGCAAGTGCCAATGGATATATTGATGCATATCCTGAAAGCGCCCTTAAGAAATATGAGAATGATATGCTCAATTACATGGAGGAAAAACACAAAAACCTCCTTAATGAGATAAGGGATAAGAAGGAGATAGATTCATCGATAAATGACAAACTCCATGAGGCACTCAAGAAGTTCAGAGAAATCTTTACATATTAGGGATAATAAATGGCAACCTTAAGGGATATTAAAAGAAAAATAAACAGTATAAACAGCACCCAGACAATTACCAGAACCATGAAGATGGTCTCTGCATCCAAGCTGAGAAGGGCACAGGATGCATACGAAAAGGTAAGGGACTATGCCCTGAAGATGGAAAACCTTGTGGGTCGTGTAATCAATAAACTACCCAAAGATGTGCACCCCTTATTGACAGAGCCTGAAGAGGTAAAAAAGGTCCTAATAGTTGCAATAGCATCAGATAGGGGTCTGTGCGGTGGTTTTAATGTAAATATAGGTCTTGCCGCTGAAAACATTGTAAACCAGAACAGGGAAAAATATGAAAGGATAGGGGTATATGTCTTTGGTAGAAAGGCAAAAGATTACCTGAGTAGGAGAAAGGTAGAGATTGTAAAGGAAAGACTTGATATAAAAGGAGCATCCAAAGACCTGGCAGATGAGGTAGCAGAAGAATTAATACAGTTTTACAGAGAGGGTGAGTTTGATAAGATCTATCTCCTTTATACCCACTTTGAATCTGCTGTTAAATATGTTGTAAAGTTCGAGGAGTTTATTCCAATTAAGGCATCGGCAGAGGAATATGAGGGAGATTATCTTTATGAACCCAACAGGGATAAGATTGTAGAGGCTATTATCCCAAAATTTATTAGCACAAAGATATATTATGCAATTGTAGACTCGCAGACATCTGAACATGCTGCGAGGATGAGCGCCATGGAAAATGCAACAAAGAACTGCACAGAGATGGTAAGCTACCTGACCCTCGTGTACAACAAGAGGAGACAGGAAGGTATTACCAGTGAAATGCTTGATATTGTTGGTGGCGCCGAAGCATTGAGAGGAACATAAAGGAGGAAAACAGATGGGCGTGGAAGTAAAAGGTAAGATTGTGCAGGTCATAGGAACGGTTGTAGATATTAAATTTCCGTCCGATAACCTTCCACCAATTTATGGGGCAATATATATCACAAACCCCACTATAAATAACAAACAGGAAAACCTTATCCTTGAGGTAGCGCAGCACATAGGAGACAGCACAGTCCGCTGCATAGCCATGGATACAACAGACGGATTGATCCGTGGTCAGGAGGCTACATACAAGGGGACACAGATCAGCCTGTCTCTTATACACATCTGACG
>JAOAHW010000113.1 GCA_026415015.1 Syntrophorhabdaceae bacterium | reverse complement strand
AGATGTGTATAAGAGACAGCTATAACAAAGATACCGCTATTCCCAACAAGGACCCTCCCCGGCTCAAGTATTAGGATGGTGCCTGTGTCTTTTAGCTCTCCCTTTATTGCCTCTGCGTATTCTTCTGGGTGTGGTGCAGCCTCATCCTTATAGGTTATACCAAGGCCGCCACCTATATCAAGATACCTTATACCTATACCCATGTCCCTTAGCTTATAGACCATGTCTTTCAAGGACCTCACTGCTTCTATAAAAGGTGAAAGCTCAAGTATCTGGGAACCTATATGGGATGATACACCTATCGGTGAGAGGTACCTGTGCCTTGCCATATCTTTGTAAAGCCTCAAGGCATCCTCCCATATAATCCCGAATTTGTTCTTCTTTAATCCAGTAGTTATATAAGGGTGTGTCTTGGGGTCAATCTGTGGGTTAACCCTTATGGATACCCTGACCTCCTTTTTCATCTGCTCTGCTATCTTTGAAATCAGATTAAGCTCACCCTCTGACTCTATATTAATCATAAGGATGTCTGACCTAACTGCGTCTTTTATCTCCTCCTTTGTCTTTCCCACACCTGAATATACAATCCTCTCAGGCGGTATACCAGCTACAGAGGCCCTAAACAACTCACCGCCAGACACTATATCTGCACCCCCTCCAAGCCTCCCAAATACAGCTATTATGGATACATTTGAATTGGCCTTACAGGAATAACAGACCATATGGGGCAGTCCCCTGAAGGCACCATCAAACACCTCAAAATGCCTCTTTAGTGTCTTGTAGCTGTAAATATATACAGGTGTACCTGTCTTTTTTACAATCTCGGCAACTGGTAGGTCTTCGCAGTATAGTTCACTGTCTTTGTAATGGAAATAATTCATGTCTTAATCCTTTAGCATTATTATCCGTTCCTGGGAGGGTTCGCTCTCATTACCATTTATATCAACAGATGTGACATAATATGAAATATAGCGGCTATCAGGGATCTTATCATCTATGTATTTATTTTCCTTTATAGGTTCTCCTGTAAGCCTCTTTACTATACCTCCATCTATCCTGTAGACGTGATAACCTTTTAGATCTTTTTCTGTCTGTTGCCTCCATGTCAGGCTAACAACCTTATCCCTTTTTTCTGCCTTGACATCTATTGGTATACCTGGTGGTGTCTTATCCTTAGGGGTTGCCTCAATCTTTGCCCCTACCCCCTCCCATAATATACCATGGCTTTCCTTAACAGCCCTTATCTCATATATGTATCGCTTGTTATTTATAAGCCCTGTATCCCTGTATGATGGTGATATAAGTGGCCTATCATTCAAGGGGAAAAGGGGGTATGTATCGTTATCCCTTCTATAGATATTGTATAAAACACCTTCCTCTCTCTTCCATTGAAGCTCCACAGACTCATCATCTTCTTTTACAGATAGACCTGATGGTGCCTCTGGTGTGGCCTCCCATTTTATAGTGAAGACATTCGATTCATTGCCCCTTACCATAGCCTTTGTATATGGGATAACCTTATAGGAATAAGACTGTCCTTTTTTCAGGTCATCGTCAAAGAGATAAAGCCTTCCCCCATATATTGTAAAGCCATGCCTTGAATCTATCTTTATGTCCCTGAACATCTCAAAGGCACCAATACAGCCGTTACAGCCCTTATATACCCTAAAACCCTCAAGGTTCTTTATCTCTGTGCCATCTTTATTGCTTTTAGGTATAGTGAAGGACAGAAATAGGACCCCATCTTTTATCTCTCCGGAAAGGTCCTTAATGTCTTCTGGTATTGGCAACCCCTTTGGTATGGGGTCCCCCTTTTTTCCACAAGATAGGGCTGTTAAAAAGAGGGCAACACTAAAAAGAATTAAGATAAGCCTTTTCTCTCTCAATTATTCTCTCCAGTTCATCAAGGGATGCTGCCCCCTTTGTCTTTCTGTTCCTTATGATATTTCTTGGCTCTATATATTCATAGACATCACCTTCAAATACAGAAGAGAAGAGCCTCATATCATCTATATCCATCTTATAAAGGGGTATACCTCTGTTTTCACACTCCCTGACCATCTTGCCTACTATGGCATGGGCATCCCTGAATGGTATACCCTTCAAAACAAGGTATTCTGTCATCTCTACAGCAGGCATATAACTGCTGTAGACAGCATCGTGCATCTTTTGTGTGTTTATAGCCATTTCCTTTATGCAAAGCCCCATTATAACAAGGGATTCTGTAACAGTGTCAATGGCATGAAAAAGCGGTTCTTTGTCCTCCTGCATATCCCTATTATATGTCATAGGCAGGCCCTTCATGAGTGTAAAAAGACTGAAGAGGTCACCTATAACACGGCTTGTCTTTCCCCTTATCAATTCTAGGGAATCAGGGTTTTTCTTGTGGGGCATGAGGCTGCTGCCTGTGCAGAGGCTATCAGGTAGGTTCACAAATGAAAACTCCTGGGTTGAAAATATGATCATATCCTCAGATAACCTACTCAAGTGGAGCATGATCATGGCCATGGAGTATAATGCATCAAGGCAGAAATCCCTGTCAGATACTGTATCCATGCTATTTTCTGATATGTCTGAAAATCCCAGCCTCTCCTTTACATATTCCCTGTCCAAGGGGATTGTAGAGCCTGCTAATGCACCGCTTCCAAGGGGTAGGACATCTAATTTTTTTCTCATGTCTTTCAGACGCTCCATATCCCTCTTGAGCATGAAATAATATGCCATGATGTAATGACCAAAGGTTACCACCTGCGCCCTCTGCATGTGGGTGTAACCTGGCATGATGGCCTCTTTTTCCTTTTGAGCCCTATCTATTATAATCCCCATGAGATTCAAAAGGTTTTTTTCAATCTCCATGAGCCTTTCTTTTAAAAACAACCTCATGTCAAGACAGACCTGGTCGTTTCTGCTCCTGCCTGTATGGAGCTTTCTCCCTACATCACCTATCATCTCTATAAGCCTTGACTCTATGTGCATATGGATATCCTCAAGGCTGTTAGAGAATGGAAACTCTCCTTTTTCTATCTCTTCTTTTATCCTGTCCAGGCCATCTTTTATGGCATCCCTCTCCTGACGGTTAAGAATCCCTATCTTTTCAAGCATATCTGCATGGGCCTTACTGCCTTCTATGTCATGCCTGAAAAGGATCCAGTCAAAGTATATAGAGGCACTAAACCTCTCCATTATCGGGTCTGTCTTCTCCTTGAATCTACCGTCCCAGAGCTTCAATGTCTCTCCCCGAATATGGCAGTCCCTATCCTCACCATAGTTGAGCCCTCCTCTATGGCCACCTCAAAATCAGAGGACATGCCCATAGACAGCTCCTTCATATTAAGACCAAACTCTTTGTTTAACTCTGTAAGCATCTCCCTCATCCTTCTGAATATCCACCTCACATCCTCAGGGTTTTCCACATAGGGCGCCATGGTCATAAGGCCTAAAGGTTCAATAAATTCAAACGTCCTTACCTTCTCCAGTATCCTTTTTACATCATCCTGTGATGCCCCGTGTTTTGACTGCTCCCCTGAGATATTGAGCTCGAATAAGACCTTCATCTCTCTACCATATCTATTTAATATCTCAAGGACCTCTAATCGGTCTACTGAATGAACCCATTGGAACAACCGGGATATGTATTTTATCTTGTTGGTCTGGATATGACCTATCATATGCCAGGTTGCCCCTTCAGTGAATGCCTCTATCTTTTTTCTTGCCTCCTGGACATAGTTTTCACCAAAGTCTCGTATACCATAATTATAGGCCTGTCTAATCCTCTCTAAATCCACATTCTTTGTGACCCCTATCAAGAGCACATCATCTTCAGTCCTCCCTGACCGTATAGAGGCATCTCTGATCTTTGTCTTTATAATATCAATGGAGTCTTTAAGATCATTCACGAAAGCACGCCCAATGATAAAAGTGCCTCAGCTACTTCGCATATGGGCAGGCCAACAACATTTGCATAGGAGCCCTTTATCTCCTTGACCATACAGCCACCCTTACCCTGGACAGCATAGGAGCCTGCCTTTCCAAGGGGCTCAGAGGTGTTTATATACCTTAAGATCTCATCGTCTGACATATCCCTTAAGAATACCTTTGTCTCCACCACATCCCTGTATGTAATACCCTTTGATATATTGATAACGCAAAACCCGGTAATCACTTTATGCCATCTGCCGCTTAAGGTCTTGAGCATCCTGTATGCATCTTTCTCGTCTTTAGGCTTTCCCATAATCCTGTTTTTGTAAACCACAACCGTATCCGCTGCAACTATCCACTTCTGTGGGAAATGCTCACCAACGCTCATGGCCTTTTCAAAGGATATCCTCGATACATAGTCTCTTGGTAGCTCGTATTTTTTCTGTGTCTCATCTATCTTGGGCGGGACAATGGAAAAAGACACACCAAGGGTCCTCAGTATGTCCACCCTTCTTGTGGACTCGCTTGCCAGTATTATGGAATCACCTTCTCTTACATGAAACATACCCTACTCCTATTTCACAATAGAAAAATACATAAAATTCTCTATAATTTCAAGGTAAATGTAAATAGCCCTGTGATTATAATCAGATATGAGGGATAAATAGATGAAAGAACTCTAAATACCAGTACGAACCACAGGCCTCTATATGCAGTCCTCCAGGGACATTCTTTTCAGCCTGCCTCGGTCGTTTATATCCCTGACCATGCCAGGTACTATTATGGCATCGTCACTGTAGCCCCTTTTTTCCCAGTAACCTGACACATAATGGTCCATCAACTGAATCTTTACAATGCTTTTCGCAGATTTATAACCCCATAGATACGGACAGAATCCCCTTACAGGACCCCCATAGTCCTCTTCAAGGGGCTCCCCATCAAACTCATAGGCAAGGAGTGTCTTTTCCTGTAGGGCAGTCTCTATAGGTATAGATGTGTCATATATCTTTTTAACAGACCAGAATCTACAGAATCTTGCACTGGATAAAGGCCTCACCAATTGTAAGATATCTGAGACCTTGACACCGCCCCATTGACCCCGCACTGAAAAACGGGTAACACTGGTAAGACGTGCATCAGCAATGGTCTTTTTCATCTTCATCAGGTCATCCCAGGTAAAGACAGTTGGGTTTTCACATAACCCTGTCACATCTATAGTCCAGCCTTCCCTGTCTAATGTGCCAGGGTGCCCCTCTGCCCAGAAAATGGGCGTATCCATGTCTTTTAGCCTGCTCACAATCTCTCCCTTCTTTTGTCTGTTAAATTGAGCCTAACTACCATATTTTATAATATTTTTTTAACCTAAAGTTGTCAAGGATTGAAAAAATTCATGGTGATATTCCTTGACATCTAAAAAATCGAATAGGAGAATATGAAAAAAGGGTTTTGAAGGCCAGTCCATAAGATGAAAAAACTTCTATGGGTTTTTATATTATTTACCGCAGTATCTTTTATATCCCCTTTTAATTCCTTTGGCTGTTCGTGCCTATGGGAAGGCCCTTTTCTTGTTGTGGCCAAACATGCATTCCTTATAATCCGTGGGAGGGTCATCCATCACAACCTTGGCCGTCCACCCACTATGGTTGTTCTTCTTCTGGAGACATTGAAAGGCGGAGTATTCGATTCAGGGCTGGTAATCCAGATGGGTGATGGTATGCACTGTAGACCCACACTTGAAGGCTTTCCTTTAGGTAGCGAATGGATACTTGCCATCAATGGGCGCGGTTCAAAACCAGGTATGGGTCTTGCCCTCTCCCACTGCGGAGAATACTGGCTCAGGGTGGAGAATAACGAGGTTACAGGCAGTATCTATGGGGGACAACTACAGAAAGAACGCATGCCTCTTGATGAATTAAAACACAGGCTCAAATATACCCGTTTTAAAGAATTTTTCAAAGGCCGTGTGAGTACTGGAACACGATATAATCGACCCTTTGGTCCATGTTTTATGTTCATCTTAGAGCCCATAACAGATGGATGGGAGATTGTGATTAAGGAACAGGGGAGGGAAGAAAACTTTGCAAGGCTTACCCCTCCTCTCCATTCTGTACCTAACCCCAGGTTTATAGAGGGCTGGCATCTATCAGACAATCCTTCTAAATGTGCTACCCGTGAATATCTTAGCGATAATACCCCAGGGAATCCAAGGAGGTTTATATTTTCCCCTGAAGTGGGTAAGGGTATTGATGGGCAAGGTGCAGTTAGTTCTGTTACACCCAGGGAGATTGAGCGTATTGAAGGTTTTGGTCGAGGTTTAATGACCATTGAGGGGTTCAGGCTCGAACCAGGCATAAATAACTGTCCTAAAATAGAATGGCTTGAATTCTCTGTTCTACTGGAAGGTGGATACTGAATTCTTGCATCTCAAAAATCAATAAAACAACCTGCTATTTTTTATAAAAATTAGGCAGCCCCCTAAGCTATGCAACTGTTTATAATTATTGATAAAATACGAGGGTAATTTATCTTGTAATTTGTGTTTTTTTTCACTAATATTTATCTAACACAAAAAACACAAGGAGGTTGAAATGGCCAAGACAGAGATATTAGAAAACAGACCGCCGGTCCTTGGAATAAATGGTATGGGAAGAATAGGAAAACTCACACTGTGGCATCACATAGGGAGAAAGTATTTTAAAGAGATAATTATAAACCAGGGCAGGGGCATAGGCAAGGGTATGGATGCAGTTGCCCAGATGCTTGAAAAGGATTCAACCTATGGGAGTATCCACAGGTTTCTCTATGGTGTCAGGTCGTCAAGGATAATAGAGATTGTTGATGAAAAAAAGGGCAAATTAATGATTGATGGCATACCTGTTACTGTCCTCAGGGAGGCAAGAAACCCTGCTGAGATCCCATGGAGAGACTATGGGGTAGATGTAGTAGTAGAGTGCACAGGAAAATTTAGAGACCCTACCCTATCTGTTGATGACAAGAAAGGCTCAATCCGTGGACACCTGGCAAGGGGTGCCAAGGTTGTAATAAACTCATCGGCATTTAAGATAAAAAACAAGGCCCTATCCATGCCCGATGACTGCGTCACATTGATATACGGTATAAACCACCATGCCTTTGACAAAAATAAGTATCCCCTTGTCTCTGCAGCATCATGCACCACCACAGGTCTTGCCCACATGGTAAAGCCCCTCTTGAATAATGAGTCAACAAGCAGGATCCTCACTGCATCCATGTCTACTGTCCATGCAGTTACAAATTCACAGAGTGTCCTTGACAGTGTCCCCAAAGATGGTGAGAAGGACTTAAGAAAAACAAGGAGTATATTAAATAATATCATCCTCACATCCACAAATGCAGCAGAAGCCCTAAGCCAGGTTATACCTGAGGTAAAAAGTATAGGATTCATGGCAGACTCTATCCGCGTACCAGTAAATACTGAATCCCTTATAGTCCTGAATGTAACCTTTCAGGCAACTCCAACAAAGGATAAATCCACACCACCGATTACTACAAAAACACTGAACAATATATATAAAAAGGCCTGGGAGAATGACCCTGAACACCTCCTTATTTATACAGATGAGCAGAATGTGTCATCAGATTTAATAGGTGTAGATGCTGCCATTGTAATAGAAGGACAGTTCAATCACACAAGGACAGCCTTTATAAATATCGACCTCTCCCATGTAAGTGGTATACCTGAAGAGATAAAAAATTCAGTATCAAGCCTGAAGATACCTGTTGTCCATGCCAAGATATTCGGATGGTATGACAATGAATACGGTAGCTACACAAACAGGATGGGAGACCTGACAGTCTATATCCATAAGAGCATTCAATGAATACAGAGACCTGAGGCCATATATTGTTTGTTGCCTGCTTTCCCATCATAAACAGGGAGACTTTTAGGCCACAGAGCCCACAGAGAAATTGTATTCTTATTTCTGTGGGCTCGTGTAAGAGATTTTTTTGATATTTGAGACCTTTTTCAAAGGTCTCAAAGTGTATTAATCCTGCATAACCTCATGGCTACCTTTGTATACTGAGCCGCTATAGCCATCTATGCTTATAAAATCCCCGCTTCTTATAACAACCCTATCTACAATACTGTAGCCCTCCTCTTCATAGACCTTGAGCTTTGTAAACCCCACAACACCCACCTTATTTAGCTGAGGGACAGTAACAGCAGCATGGGATGTGCTTCCACCCCTTGATGTGAGGAGGCCATCCACCTTAAGGAGTATACCCACGTCATCAGGGACTGTATCGGGCCTCAAAAGGATAAGGGGTGTCCCTGGGTCTTCACCTCTGAATCTCTCTATGTCTTCCTTATTGTAGACAGCCCTGCCAGAGAGTGCACCACCGGCAATCCCTATACCTGTCCCGATAAAAGACCTCTTGAGTTCTTCTGTGGGTTTGAATTTCTTTACCACCTTTTTCACCCTCTGGGCCATATCCCTTGTCTGGAGTATATAGAGACCTGTCTTTGTTGGATTTTCAAAGGTAAACTCTATCTCCTGATGATGAAAACCTTTTTCATATACCAATTTTTCTGATATGGCAAGGAGCTCCCTGTATATCTCAGGAAAATCATTCTCAAGGGATATGGGTGATTCCCTGTGTTCCATTACCCTCTGTTTTTCGCTTACTGGATATGTCTCCACAAGACCTGAGACAATATCATCGCCCTGGACACCAAAGATAAAATCACCATATAGGGAGACCTGGGATGACTGTCCCTTTGGGTCCCTGGTAAAGATTACCCCTGAACCTGAGTTGTTATCGAGGTTACCAAAGACCATCTTCTGTACAATAACAGCAGTACCCCAGTCATCAGATACATTCATCTGCTGACGATAAAGCCTTGCCCTGTCAGAGTGCCAGGATGCAAAGACCTGTAGTATTGCCTGCTCAAGCTGTTTGTAAGGGTTTTCAGGGAATTCAATACCTTTTTCATGCAGTACCTCTCTATATGCAAGGGCTATCTGTCTCATCTGTAGGGGACTAAACTGTATCTTTCTTGTCACATTGTATCTTGCCTTAAAACCATCTATGACCATATCAAACAGGTCTCTGTCGAGACCCTGGAACATGCCCCATGCCTGTAGAAATCTCCTGTATGAGTCCCATGCAGCCCACTCAAATTTGCTCTGTCTACTCAATCCCTCTGCTATCTTTTCATTGATACCCACATTCAAAAAAGAGCTCATCATCCCTGGCAGGGAGATGGTGGCGCCACTCCTTACAGATAAAAGAAGGGGGTTTGAGGGATTCCCGTATTTCAACCCTGTTATCTTTTCAAGCCTGAGTATCTCATTGTATATCCTGTGGCTTAGGTCTTTAAAGATATACTTATATCCCACAACTGCCTCATAGCCTCTGAATACCTCTGTTGTGATAATAAACCCAGGTGGCACAGGGAATTCAAAAGAGGACAAGACCTTTAGAAAATACCCCTTATTACCTATAAGTATTGGGTTATCTGTATTCTTGTCCCTCTTATTGATAGGAGATATGGCAAGCTCAGGTATATATCTCATGACAAGATTCAGTATCTCCTTGTTACCCTTGAATCTCTCAAGCTCTGCGTCTAAGTTTCTTCTTATAGTGTTTATGAGGTTATCAAGCACCTGGAGTCCAAATCCAGAGGAGACAAGGGAGCGGAGGAGGTTTTCAGATTGCTGATATATAACCTCTTCTATATTATTGCTACTGTTGTGCCACTCTTTTTTTATGTCTTTCTCCAATATCTGACGTATTATTATGGGCAGGTTTATGCCATGGACATCTATATAATAGTCATGGATTATGTCCTGGATACCCTTAGATATAAACTTAAAAATATCCACATACTGGTCTATGGAAAACTGCCTTATCTTAAGGGCGCTGGTTATGTATTTTATCTTTTCAGAGAGGCTCTCCACAGATATACCGTCAAGCTCCAGTGCCTTTAGATATAGCCACAGGTATTTGTTTATCATTATAAGGGTGCTCTTTGTTATAAACTTGAGATTTAAGGACCTGGCAAGGCCTTCAAACAGGATGGTGGCCAGGCTTTCAAGGCGAAAAGAAAGCCCCAGGGCCTCAAACTTTTCTTCTTTATATGTCCCGTACATGGATGGGATACCTGCTGCAATGTGCCTTTTATAGTATATATTCTCAAAATATTCTGTTTTACGGGGAGAGAGTATCCTCTCCTTCAAAAGGGAGAGGAAATCAAGGACAATAACAAGGCTTTTATAGTAATCACCCCTGTTTAAGTGCCTCTTCAGTCTATTGATCTTGGCAAGGGGGAATATACCTGTTGATCCGAGGTCTTTGATAAGGTCCACATGACGGGCATTATATTTTTTATAGAGGAGCTGATAAAACCTCACCATGAGATATGCCTTTTCCCTGTCCTGCTCCCCCACATCCCTTATCTTTTTTAGTCTTTTCTGTATATCCTCCTTCTCCCATGAAAGAAGACCCTCAGGATTGCTTTTTACCAGAGGCATGACCCACTTAAATATCCTGTGCATACCGTCAAAATACTCGCTACTATTATTTAACCAATGGTATATCTCATCAGGGAGATATCTTTTTAGCCCATCTTTTTCACCTGTTTGCCAGTATCTGAATATCTCCTCTATAAAATTAACCAGGAGGCTGTTGCTCTCCACATGGGATTGTTTCCTTAAAAAATTGATTAGCTTGTCATTCCTGTGGGACATCTCATCTACATTCGTTGATATAGCCCTGAGCTCGCCCTCTGCCCCTATCTCCGTAAAAAATACAGGGAACATCCTTAGTAGCTGTTTGACAAGGTTATAGGCAGGGGTTATATCAGAATTGAGGAGGTTTGATATGTCCTTTTGAATCAAGTCTGTATCTTTAACAAACACACCGCCGAGTCTGAGGTTTATGATAAGGGCAGAAAGGAGCCTCTTTGTCCACCTCGGTTTCATACCGATTATTGTAAGCCATGACCTTATATTCATCACATGGGCAGGGTTTACTATAACCTGCCACTCTGTTGTTGAGCCCTTGACCTCGGGATACTGGAAACCAAATGAGATGAGCTCATCTATAAATATATTTACCAGCCTGTGGTTATTCTGACTGAAGACCTCCCTGCCTATTGTGGTTATGCAGTCTATAATAGGGCCTTTCTGTTCCTTATAAGACGGGCCACGCCTTAACATATTAAAGAAAGAGTTTATAAAGTTTTCCATCTCTTTTGGTGCTATCTCCTTAAAGACCCTGCCGAGACACCTGTTTATCTCCAGGAGGATATTCATATAAACATCTGATAAAGCCTGGATATTCATCATGTTGTAGAGAAAGTTGAGCTTTATTATCTGGCTTCTATCTTTGAAGATCTCCATACGTTCTATCTTATCTGCTATGAGGAAATATCCATCCACAATCCTTGAGTGGTCTGGAAGCTCGATACATGTATTTATAAATTCATAAAGGTCTCTTGTTCCATCCTGCTCAATTATATCAAGTTGTTCAAAGAGGGTTCTTATATAGGTATGGCTCAATGGATAGACAAGCCCCCTTATCTCACCCTTCTCCAGATCCGTCAGATCCCTGTCCCCTATATTCCACATATAGGGGTCAGGCTGGGAAAGCCAGTATCTATATGTCTGTCTGAAGACCTCAAGTACAAGCATCTTTAGGTATGGCGTTGTTATCTCTATCTTTTCATCTAAGATATTGCTAAGAAGTATCTTTATCCCCCCTGAGTTCTTTTTAAAGATATCATCTTGCTGTCTGGCAATATTATAGATCTCCTCTATGGCATTATTTAAAAAGGATATATTTCTATCCATGTGGTCTCTGCTTTTTGTTAAAACTGTATGGAGGTATTCAAAAAGATATCTGGATCCTGTCTCTTTAATGGTTTGAGATGGAGTCCTTTTAAGTATCTCCAGGTATATGTCAAAGATGGCCTTTATGGCCTCCATTCCTTGGCTGTTGTTATTAAATGTATAGAAGTCTCCTATAGATATGGTCTTCAGGGTCTTTAAACAGTATTCCCAGTTGACAAAAGGGTGGTTTAGCTCTTTAAGTAGTTCCTCTGTTTGTTTTGACAGGCCATAGTGTTCCCTGGTAACAACCATTAGTATATTATATCTGTCAGGTATCTCCACTGATACCGCTGTCCTCTCAAGATTTACCTCAAGGGCACTGGGATATTCTTGAATCTTCATTTCTGTCTCCAATGTAAAACCTCCAGTTTATTTTTAAAAAATCTCCTTATATTACAACATAATAAAGACCTTTGCAAAACCTTATAAAGGATTTTAAATCTATCGTATTAAAAAACTTTCCAATGTGTCTATTTTTTTGTATATCTTAATACTCATATGAACCAGAACAAAACCCTGAAACACATGCTCATATATGGATTTAAAAGAGGGTTTATTGCCATAATCCCCCTCTCCATAACATTCATTACCCTCCATTTCTATGGTTTTGTAAAGACCCCTGGATTCTATCCTGTTGTCTTTATCTTCTTTCTGATTTATTTAAAAGCAGGGTTTAAAAATTCCATATTATTCTCTATTACGTTCCTTATAGCCACACTACTTCTTAATCTCGCCATGGGTATCTTAAGGATGGAAGACCGTATGTATTACCGGGCCCATGAAAGGCTTACTGTCTATAATCCTGAGATAGGGCTTAAATCATACAAGAAAAATATGGATATAACAGTCTATATGGTCTCAGGTGATATCGGTGCAGTAGGTAGCACAAAAAATCAGATAGAGATTGAGCCTCGCAAGATAAGGTTTAAAACAGACTCACTGGGATTCAGAAACAATAGGGACTATAATGGAGATAGATATGTGGTCATAGGCGATTCCTTTATAGCTGCCAATGGAACAAGCCAGGAGTATACCATCACCTCGCAGCTTAAGGAAAAATGGAACAAGGATGTCTACAGTATGGGATATGCAGGTGGCATCCCTGAATATGTAAAATATGGTCTTTACCTCCAGAGAAAGACAGGCTCAGACTTTAAGGTTCTCCTTTTTCTCTTTGAAGGCAATGATTTCCCTGAATCAATTTCAAAGAGGCAGATGGTCATAAAAAAGCCAATATTTAAGGCATATTATGATGCTGTAAAGGCATTCTTTGAGGAGACAATCCTGTATAGATACACCTTTAGCCTCATAGCAAGATGGACAAAAAAACCCCAAGAATCTGAGGTTTTAATTATAAAGGGTCACAGAATAGGTGAATTCAGCGACTATATCCATGCGACCAAACGAAAATCATATAGACTCCCTGAAAGGGCCTATAAAATGCTATCCTATCTTAATGGTAAGATAGACCATATATTCTTTATCCCAACTAAATACAGGGTCTATTTTCCATTTATTGATAACAGGGACATGGATGAACTCCCTAATAGCCAATGGGAGGAAACCCAGAGGCTTGCCAAGGCACTAAACATAGGATGCACAGATTTAACAGGGCCTTTGAGAAAGGAATCTGAAAGACTCCTGAAAGAAGGTAAATTCACCTTCTGGAAGGATGATTCCCATTGGAATGGATATGGGATTGCTGTGGCTGCACAGGCTGTAAGCAATCATATTGATACCTCAAACAGGTGATAAACCACACATAACTTATTGTCATTAATGCCTGTTTTATAGTATTATGAACTAAAAAAGGAGTGGACTGATATGGATATAATTAAGATTATGCCCTGCCTTGATATGAAAAACGGCAGGGTTGTTAAAGGTGTCCATTTTGTGGATATAAGGGATGCTGGTGACCCTGTTGAAAATGCTCAATTCTATGAAAAAGAGGGTGCTGATGAGCTTGCCATGCTGGATATTGCAGCCACCCTTGAAAACCGTAAAACAAGGCTCGACTGGGTTAGACAGGTCTCATCAGTCATCACTATACCCCTCACAGTGGGTGGTGGCATAAACAGCCTTGAGGACATAGAGCTTGTCCTTGAGGCAGGTGCCCAAAAGGTCTCTATGAATAGTGCTGCAGTCAAAAACCCAAAACTCGTTTTTGAGGCTGCAGAAAGATTTGGTTCAGAAAGGATAACCGTGGCCATAGATGCAAGACGCAATCCTGCCATGCCATCAGGTTTTGAGCTTGTGGTCTCTGGGGGCACAAAACCAGTGGGAAAGGATGCAATAGAATGGGCAAAGAGGTGTCAGGATTTAGGTGCAGGGGTCATCTTGCCTACAAGCATGGATGGAGATGGGACCCTTAAAGGCTATGACCTGGAATTTACAAAGGCAATATCCGATGCAGTAGATGTCCCTGTAGTGGCATCCGGTGGTGCAGGAATCCTGGAGCACTTCTATGAAGGTGTTGTAATAGGGGGCGCAGATATACTCCTTGCTGCATCAGTATTCCATTTCAGGACCTTCAGTATAAGACAAGTAAAGGAGTATCTAAGGGATAAGGGGATAAAGGTGATACTCTAAGTCTATGGTCTATAGTCTTTTGTCTTTACTCTAAAAAAGGAGGACAATGTGTTAACGGATGAGCAATTAAATAAATATGCCGAAGTATTGGTGTGGGGCCTAAAGACTGCAAGGAAAGAAAGGTTCAAAAAGCACGACATCATACTGCTCCAGTATGAGATGCCTGCTATAGGTCTCGCAGAGGTCCTCTATGAAAAGCTTTTAAAACTGGGTATGAATGTTGTCCCCCGTATGGGATTAACATACAGGATGGAGCATAGTTTTTACAAGATAGGGAACAAAAAACAGCTTATCTTTATCCCCCCAGGGGAGCGACAGCTCTATGAAGAGATAAATGGCAGGATATTTTTAAGGGCACCCCAATCCCTCACCCACCTAAAAGACATAGACCCGGTAAAGATAGGTAAGGTCCTTGTGTCAAGGAAATTTTTAAGGGACATACTTGATGAGCGTGAAAACAAAGGTCATTATAGCTGGACCCTATGCACATACCCAACCCAGGAGCTTGCAAACCATGCAAAGATAACATTAGAGGAATATACAGAACAGGTCATAAAGGCATGTTATCTTGACAAAGATAATCCTGTAGGCCAGTGGACAGATATACATAAAAATGTAACATCCATCAAGAGATGGCTAAACAGCCTCAAGGTAAAGTATCTATTCATAGAATCAAAAAATACTGATTTAAGGATTACCCCTGGAGAAAAAAGACTCTGGAAGGGTGTATCAGGACACAATATACCAAGCTTTGAGATATTCTTCTCCCCTGACTGGAGAGGCACAGAGGGTGTATACTATGCAAATCTACCTTCTTTCAGAAGCGGCAACTATGTAGAGGATGTGAGGCTCACATTCAAAAGAGGTTCTGTCGTAGAGGTAGAGGCATCGACAGGCAAAGACTTTGTGGAGAAACAATTAAAGATGGATGAAGGTGCACAAAGGGTGGGCGAGTTCTCCTTAACAGACAAGAGATTCTCCAGGATAGACAGATTCATGGCAGACACCCTCTTTGATGAAAACTTTGGCGGTGATTTTGGTAACTGCCATCTCGCAGTGGGCTCATCATACACAGATACCTTTGATGGAGACCCTAAGGAGATGACAAAGGAATTAAAAAAGAAGATGGGATTTAATGACTCGGCCCTCCACTGGGATATGGTAAACACTGAGGATAAGACAGTAACAGCCCAGCTTACAACAGGCAAAAAGCTCGTTATCTATGAAAAGGGTATGTTTAAGTATTGATATTTGAGACCTCTGTATGTAAAGGTTTCTCTACTGGCATGTTGTTTTTTTAAAAATTTTTTGTATAATTAATAGACATGAACCCTTACACTGAAAAACTCATCAAGGTCTGTGAAAAAGGTGACACCGACATGGTGAGGCAGTTCATAGACAAAGGCGCTGACGTCAATGTAACAGACGAGAACGGCTCAACCCCTTTAATCTATGCAGCCACCCGTGGTTTTACAGATATAGGAAGGCTACTTATTGATTCAGGGGCAGATATAAATAGAAAGAATAAACTTGGTAATACCGCCCTTATCTATGCATGCTGGAAAAATCAGATAGGTATGGTTAAATTGCTTACTATCAGAGGGGCTGATGTAAACATAAAGGACAACACAGGCGAGACACCCCTTATCTATGCGAGCAAAAACGGCCTGATAGATATAGCAAAGCTCCTTATAGAGGCCGGTGCAAATATAAATATATCAGACAAGGCTGGCAATACACCCCTAATCTATGCATGTAAGTATAAATATACAGGACTTATTAACCTCCTCCTTGAAAGGGGTGCAGACCCCTTTATAAAAAACAGGGAGAATAAAAGCCCTGTGGATATAGTAAGGGAGTTCAAACTCCTCCGTATCCTCGATGTGATGCTCTCAAAAAAAGGTAATATCCAGCCATAAAGACCCTCTTTCAAGGTCTCAAATAGACTTACTCCTTTAGATTTTGGATGGTCTTTATTATCTCGCTTGTAGAATGATTTTTAGGGTCCCCCACTATGGCCACCCTGCCGCCATAGGACAGGACTATATCCTTCTCAGGGACACTATCCTCAGTATAATCTGTGCCCTTTGCATGGATATCAGGTCTTAGCTCTCGTAGCAGCCTCTCTACTGTAGGCTCGCTAAAGACAGTAATATAGTCAACACAGTCTATGGCAGAGATGATCTCTGCCCTTTCATCTACAGGGGTCACAACCCTCTTCCTCTTTCCAAGAGACTCAACAGAAGTATCATCATTGATGGCCACAACAAGGCAGTCGCCCAGTTCCTTTGCCCCCCTTAAGTATCTTATATGTCCTACATGGATTATATCAAAACATCCATTGCCAAAAACAATCCTCTTTCCCTTTGCCCTCTCTTCATTTATTATCTCTTTTAATCTCGCCATATCCCTAATTATCTTGCCCATTTTTGCCCATCCCTATTTGTATCTCTTTTTTAAGCTCCTCAGGGCTAACAGTGGCTGTCCCCCGCTTCATAACCACCACACCGGCTGCATAGTTGGCAATCCTTGAGGCTGTATAATAATCTGTACCACTGGCAAGAGACAGTGTCAGGGCTGCGCATACTGTATCCCCTGCACCTGTCACATCTGTCACATCATCTGTCCCTGATATGGGTATGTGATGGATGGTACCGTCTCTTAAAAAAAGGCTCATACCCTTATTCCCCCTTGTTATAAGGAGTGCTGAGATGTCCATAAAACCCATTATCTTTCTGCCCACCTCTTCTATATCTGCTGTCTCTTATACACATCT
>JAOAHW010000091.1 GCA_026415015.1 Syntrophorhabdaceae bacterium | reverse complement strand
GCTCATCCCCTGCTACCCTCAAGGAATCTGAATATGCTATGGCAGAGAGGCTGATAATAGCCACCTCTGTTGTCCCTCCACCTATATCAACTACCATATTACCTCTGGGTAGCTCAATAGGTAGATCAGAACCAATGGCGGCGGCCATAGGCTCCTCTATGAGGTGCACCTCTCTTATCCCTACCTGGATGCATGCATCAATAACAGCCTTTTTCTCTACCTGTGTTATACCAGAAGGGACGCCAACAACCATCTTTGGTTTTGATATCTTTCTATTCTGCCTTGCTACATTTAGAAAGTATTTTATCATTGCCTTGGTTACATCAAAGTCTGCTATGACACCGTCCTTTAAAGGTCTTATAGCGCTTATGTTCTGTGGTGTCCTGCCTATATACTCTTTTGCTTCCCTGCCAACGGCTATAACCTTTCCTGTATTATTTTCTATTGCCACCACAGAAGGCTCATTCAGTATTATACCTTCACCTTTGAGATATATAAGAGAATTTGCAGTCCCCAGGTCCATGGCAAAATGCGTTGAGAAAATACCAAGTAATTTTTTTAAAAAATCCATAACCCCTCCTTGTTTTATTTCATCAGATTTTCATTTTATCTGCCCTTTCTATGAGCCCCCAGATGTCATTACTATCTTCAGGATAATAGGACAGTCCTGAATCTATCGCATCCCTGATATCAAGTGCCCTGTCTTCAGATATATTTTTGTAGACAATGCGATTTAAAAAATTGAGTATATTCCTTGCCCCTGACCTCTCTTTGATATCCAGCAAGACGTAGAAATGGCCCCCACTTTTACGGGTTATCAATGCCCTTGCACCTGCACATTGTTTTATAATATGAAAGATCTTTTTCAGGAGCTTATCTGTTGATTCAATGCCCATCCTATTATTATATTCTCCTAAAAATTTAAGTCTTACAGACAGGATACACAGTTTTTCACCTTTTTTTATCCTATCTGATAGTACCCTTATAAATCTTGAAAAATGTAAAGAGCCTGTAACAGGGTCTATATTCTTTATCTTATCATATTCGCTTTTAGCCCATATAGACGAGTAATACATGGATAAAAACATGGCTATATTTCTCAATATACCTATTGACTTATCAGATAGATGGGAGTCAGAGATAGATACAAATCCAGCCACTCCAAAAGTTATATCATCCATGACAAGGGGAAAGCCAAAAAACTGCCTCGCCTTTAGTGTCTCTTCTGAAAAAAACAAAGGCTTTTCCTTAAAATAACCGCTATTGTATGGGAGCAGGAGCTCTCTCCCTCCCTCCAGCACCATCGTGGATATACAGCTATTTGCACCACATTTTTGATTGATATATTCATCTTCAGGTATACCTGCCATATCATGGATGACCATATTCCCATTATGCTCTATCCCTACAAAACAGAGATCAGCACCACAGATGTGGAGGCATTCGTTTAATATATCCTTGACCGTAATCTGTGATGACAACAGATAATTAAAAAGCGTGAACACCCTCTTCTCATTGATGAGTTCTTCCATCTTTTCTTCGGTCTCAGAAAACTTCCTCTCCTTCTCTATAGTTTCATTTATTGCCAGGGCAAACCCACTGAGTATCTTCTTCTCTTTATCGGTAAATACCCATTTTTTCTTGCTATCCACTACAATTACGCCATCTGTGCCCATTGGATAGCCCATAAATGACTTTATATCCTCTCTACCTGAATAGTATCCCAGTGCAGCCTCATCCTTGTCAAAGTTAGGGATGATGAGGGGCTGGCTGTGTTTGATAACCCAACCAGGGAGGGTCCCTTCTATAGATAAAAGCCTTCCCTTATCAAAACTATGGGAGAATGTCACATGGGATATGCACTTAAGATTATCTCTGTCCTTTATGTATAGGGCTACTGTAAATGCCTCATAGATATTGAAAATCAGTTGTGAAAATCTGTCTATTATGGTCATGTCTTTTTTTAATTTTACATAATTTCAGGTAGATAATCCTACAGGTTTATACTCATCAAATTTTATGCCCCCCTCTATACCAAACCTCTCCATGATCCTGCAGAAACTGCAGATACCACCAGAGGCAGGATAACCGCATATGGGACAGTAGTCTATATCTTCTTTTTTTCTCTGGGCTTTAATAGTCCTTGATACCTTTAAATAGCCTTTTAAAAACTGAAGCTTTGTCCCGGGTGATGATTCTTCAATCCTGTTTAATATGTCTTTATATACAAGGGACTTGGCATCCACTGAAAAGGGGCACTCATCACGGACGTAATCTATCTCTTTCAATATGGCGTATGCAGCCATCTCCCTCTCGGAACATAAGAAAAGGGGTTTAACCTTTTTTGATAGATGCCCCTCTGTCTCTTTTAGTTCAAGACCCTTTTTCCACAGATATTCATCTTTCCAGTAAAGTATATTCCCTAAAAGTGCCGATGCCTCATCATCAAGATTATGGCCTGTAATAATCACATTATACCCCCTATCCATACAAACCCTGTTCATGATGTATCTCTTGATCATTCCGCAGGCAGAACAGGTTGACCTCTTAATAATCCTCGACAGACTGTCTATGCCTTTACCCAGCGTCTCCATGAGATGAAATATATAGACCTTTCTCTGTAACATATCCGCCATGGACTTGACCTTATCAAGGGAGAGGCTTGAATATCCTTCTATGCCCAGATCAATATAGATACCTTCGGAGGTATAACCTAATCTGTTTAATATATACCATAGTGAGAGGCTGTCTTTGCCTCCTGAAACTGCCACAAGGGGTCTGTCCTCATCACTGATAAGCCTGTATCTCTGTATTGTCTTTAAGACCCTGTTTTCAAGAAAGGATATAAAATCCCGTGCACATAGGGCATTATTGTATGCCTTAAGGTTTATAACTGCATTACCACCACATACCCTACACTTCAACCGCCTGATACCACCTTTATAAGTTTTACAGAGTCATCCTTATTCAGTCTGTAATCCTCAGTCACAAGCCTGTCATTTACGATAACAAGGTAGGCTTCTTTATTTATAGATAGCTTTTCCATGAGTCTCATCACATTAGGTACCTTCTCCACTGCAATTGTCTTTCCATCAATCTCCACTATCATGGAGATTTAATATCACAATAGTAGTGAGATGTCAAAGATAAGGCCTTTTAAACCTTACAATCGAAACTTTTGTGAATAATCTCTAATGAATGACCTGAAAATTTTGACATAAAAAATTTTCAGATAAAATACCTTGAAATCCATTTGAGATAAATTTATATTATCAAAAATTTCAATATGTTACCTCTGGGGTATAAGGGTGTATTTGGTGTTTAAAGGCTTTTTTAAGGGTCTCAATTATATATTCCTTATTATGACTTTATGCATCAATCCAGCCTTTGCCGATACTATAGGCAGATTCACCGATATAAGAGGCGATGTTTCCCTGAAAAGGACAAAGATAACAACAAGACCTGCTATCAATGACCCAATTATAATAAAAGACCTTGTAATAACCGGTGAGGTGGCAAGGACAAAATTGATGCTAATAGATAGTAGCCTCCTTACCATAGGCAACAACTCCAGGGTTGAAATTACTGATTTCCTATTGGATAAAGACACAAGAAAAGGTATTATCCTTGTAAAATCAGGGGCTTTGCATGCAAAGGCAGAGAGCCTTGCAGTTCCAAACTCAAGGTTTGAGATCAGGACCCCCACGGCAGTAATAGGTGCAAGAGGTACTGAATGGTTTACAGAGACAGAGGAAGAAGGCACGTCAATCTATTCCATGTCCCAATCCATTAATGTCTATAATCCCGCCTATCCTAACCAGATAGTAACAGTCCCGGAGAATCACTTCTCCAGGGTGAAAAAAGGCTCTGTGCCAGCACCACCACAAGCCTATTGTCCTTCTGACCTCCATATTATAATGAAAAGGTGGGACCTTGCAGGTCAATATTCAAGTAAAAAAGTAAACGAAGGTGTATGTGAGGTAAAAAGATAAATAAGCCTGATTATGGGTAGAGCAATGGAAATTCTATCCTTATGGCATCAGCAGGGCATGCAGAGGCACAAAAGCCACACTCCTCACAGAATTCAGCCTCTAAATACGCCTTTCCATCCTTCATAGAAATAGCATTTGGAGGACATACCTCCACGCAGTTTTCACAACCTGTACATAAATCCCTGTCAATTATTGGTATCATCAGATTATCATCCCCAGTTTGAAACCATCATGGATTGCATTGTTGAGACGTCTTGGTTTTTTTGCATCACCTATAAAATAGACCTCGGATGCCAGTGCCTTGAGATGGTTAAAATCACCTATACAATCCTCTCTCTGTGCCATGATAACCCCATCAAATGGAATAATCTGCTCTCCTTTAGGAGTTGCTACAGAGACCTTACTTTTTTCTAAACCTGAGATATTAGAGCCTGTAAGGATCATTACCTTGTTTTTCTTCAATATCTGGACAAAGCGCCAGAGGTAGAAGGGATTAACATCCCTGCCTAGGCGGCTGCCCTCCTCTATTATGGCGAGTTCATATTGACCATCTCTCAAAAGGAATACAGCAGTGGCTAATCCCACGCCATTGCCGCCTATTATAATACTCTTTTTCGGGGGCTTATTACCTTTTCCAATTATATCCTCTGGAGTATATATACTGTGTTGAGGAATACCTATGAATGGCTTTGATTTTGCCCCTGCTGCCACAACAATAGCGTCTAGTCTCTGGGAGTTGATAGTGTCATCAGTACATACAACACCTGTAAGTATCTTTACCCCTGCCCTCCTACACTCACCTTCAAGATAATTTATAGGTCTTAAAAGCTCCTCTTCACCAGAGTCTACCTTTGATGCCATAAGGATACTACCACCCAATCTTTCGCCTTTTTCATAAAGGACAATATCATGGCCTCTTTTAGCGGCCACAGCGGCAAACTGTAGACCTGCAGGACCTCCTCCTATAACTATAATCTTTTTTCTTTTCTCTGTTTTTGTAAAACCATAATACCCCCACTGGGGTTCTCCCTCATGACCAAGGGATGGTCTTACAGAACACATTATAGGCTGGTGATAATAGAGTCGGGAGAAACATAGATTGCAGGCAATACAAGGTACAATCTCGTCTTCTCGTCCTTGGGCTGCCTTATTTGGCAACTCAGGGTCTGCAATCATGGGTCTACATGCTTCCCAGAAATCTATTACACCTTCTTTTATTGCCTCATCCGGTATATGAGGGAGAAATTGCCTGAAGGCCATCATAACAGGGACATGAACGTGTTTTTTTATCTCCCTTGCAACATATAACCAGTGACCCATAGGGACATCCCTTGTAATTACTGGTATAGAGGATTCATGCCAGCCTATGGTAACACTTAGATAATCTGCCCCTGCCTGTTCAGCAATCTTAAAGCTCTCTATGCTCTCTTCAAATGTATTGCCTCCCCTGTCATCGAGGAGTTCCATACCACATAGACGTATACCTACAGGGACATTATCTCCCACCTCAGCCTTGACACCCTGTATCACCTCAACCATTAACCTACATCTATTTTTTATATCCCCACCGTATTCGTCTGTCCTGTGATTTGTATAGCTTGATATAAAGGTTGATAGAAGGTATCCCACTATCCCGGATAGCTCAATCATATCAAATCCTGCCTGGACTGCTCTTCTCGCTGCCTGGATATGGTCTTCAATAGACTTTTTAATCTCTTCTCTGGTAATCTCCCTTGGTTTCTTAAAATATGAAAGCCTCTGGGGGACAACTGTGGGCATAAGACAGTAATCGAGTTCTACGCCCCCTTCCCTCCCGCAGTGGAGTATCTGTATACATGAAAGGGCACCATGTCTCTTTATTACCTCAGCAATACGGCTTAGACCTGGTATAAAACGGTCATCATATATGGCCATCATACCCTTAAAACCCTTACCTTCACCCTTTGGGTCAGGATATGCACCCTGAGTTGTAACTATCCCTGCACCCCCTTTTGCCTGGGCCTCCATATAAGCAACCTCTCTATCACTTACGTAGCCATCACCATAAGGGAAGTTTGTCTCTGTGGCTGCATATTTAACCCTGTTTTTTGTAATAAGGTTGCCTATTTTGCCTGTTGAGAATAAGTTAGGGTATCTTTTTTCCATATCAAGTGATATGTTAGTTATCATAATAAAAAGGAGGATGTCAATAAAACTAAACGGCCTTTATAAATTTTTTGTTTACATAGCTATTTTCTTGACAGAACGACTAAATCAATATATTTTCAGATATGGCAGTTAGATACATCATATCCTCTGTTATTATTTATCTACTAACAACCTCTCCTGTTTTTTCTCAAACAAATAGGTCAGAAAAGTTTGTGTATGAGCTATCACCCATCACATCAGTCAGGCTGAAGGTATACAACTCAAGAGATTATGAACATAAAAAAATACAGATGCCTGAGAATTATATGATTGTAAAGAGGCCTCAGGAAGAAAAAATCTACATCTGGGAATTCCCTGTAACACCAAAAGATGAGACACCTCAAAAACAGGAAAAAGAATCAAAGGACAAGGCAGAGCCACAAAAGGAGACAAAGCCCACTGCAACCACAAGCAATCTGATAGAGCTTTCAAGGCAGCTTGGTATCGGTGAGAATAAAGAAGCCACAACAATAGATGTGCTAAAAAACCTTTTAAATAGAGAACTCAGATAAAATTTTTTCAGAGAATCTCTAGCCAGGAATATTTTAATAGCCAATACCTATTGTTTATTAACAGCTACTTTTATAGCCTCTGCATAAGGTTTTCTTTTATATTATTTTTGATTTTTAATGGCTTTTCTGTTATAAAATTCACTGTTTTAATGCATAATACCATAACAAAGGTATGGAAAAATGAGCTTAAAATTTTAAGATGGGCTCTATATATCCCCCTTTTTCTCCTTTCCTTGATATACAGGGCATTGCTTTCACTCAGAGAATATGGTTACAAAAGGGGGGTTTTTAAAACAGTAAAGACGGCCGTATATGTAATAAGTGTTGGCAATCTGACCCTTGGTGGCACAGGTAAGACATCGGTAGTTGAGAGGTTGGCAACTCGCCTTAAAGAGATAGGGATGAATCCAGGGATTATAACCAGGGGATATAAAAGAAAAAGAAAAGGGACATTTTGTGTGGATATAAAAAAACACAATGCCATTGAAGTAGGTGATGAGGCATTCATGCTTGCCGATAAAACAAGACTGCCTGTCCTTGTAAGCAATAAAAAATATGAGGCCGTAGAGATGGGGATAAGGGATTTTAATATAGATGTGGCTATCATTGATGATGGATTTCAGACAAGAGGCATAAAAAAGGATTTAGAGATAGTAATTATCCAGGGTGATAATAAGTCTATGAATACTGATCTCTTTCCTCTTGGTCCATACAGGGAGCCTATCCAATCTATAAAGAGGGCGGATATAGCCCTGATTCACAAAGGTGAACTGGATCATGGGCTTGGCCTTATGACTATGGGTATACCCCGCTTCAGGATGAGATATAAGCCAGCCTATCTATATAATCTTAGGCATGACATGATAGCCCATTATAATCTGTTAAAAGACAAAAATATACTTTGCTTTTCAGGTCTTGGCGATAATGCATCATTTTTTAAAATGATAGAAGATTTAGGCGGGAGGATAACCTATAAGATATCTTATCCTGACCACCATGAATATAATCCAAGAGATATAAAGAAACTGTGTAATTTTAAAGGTATAGACTTAATTGTTACCACTGCAAAGGATGCGGTAAAAATCCATAAACATGATGCACCTGAAATACTCTTTTATCTTGCCGTGGAGATAGAGATAGAGAATGAAAATGAGTTTGTTGTTAATATCCTGTCAAGAATCCAGCAATGGAGATTTAAAACCTATGTTCATTAAAAACTATAGTCAAGAGCCTCATTAATAAAGGAGTGGTTATGTCACAGAGGGTATATATATTCGATACAACACTGAGAGACGGTGAGCAGTCTCCAGGAAACACAATGAATACACATGAAAAAATAAGGGTGGCAAAGCAGCTCGAGGCCTTAGGTGTGGATATAATTGAGGCAGGCTTCCCTATTGCCTCTGAGGGTGATTTTGACGCTGTAAGGCAGATAGCATCTGTTATAAAAAATAGTGAGGTTGCAGGGCTCGCAAGGGCAAACAATGAGGATATAGACCGTGCATGGGAGGCGATTAAGGTTGCGGTAAAACCAAGAATACATACATTTATCTCCACATCAGATATACATCTAAAATATCAGTTCAGAAAGACAAGGGATGAGATACTAAAGATTGCTGTGGATGCTGTAAAGAGGGCAAAGAGCTACACATCAAATGTAGAGTTCTCTGCCATGGATGCCACAAGGAGTGACTGGGATTACCTATGCAGGGTATTTGCAGAGGTGATAGACGCAGGTGCCACTACTATAAATGTCCCTGACACAGTAGGATATGCTGTCCCTGACGAGTTCGGCAGACTCATAAGATATATAAAGGAAAACGTTTCTAACATATCAAATGCCGTGATAAGCGTCCATTGCCATAATGACCTCGGTCTTGCTGTTGCAAATTCTATTGCAGCCATCCAGAATGGTGCAAGACAGGTGGAATGCACAATAAATGGTATAGGGGAGAGGGCAGGCAATGCATCCCTTGAAGAGATAGCCATGATACTTAGGACAAGAAAGGATATATTTGATGCCACTACAGGCATTATCACAGAGAAGATATACCCTACAAGCAGGCTTATTACCTCTATAACTGGTGTATCTGTTCAGCCAAACAAGGCAATAGTGGGTGCCAATGCCTTTGCCCATGAATCAGGCATCCACCAGGACGGACTTTTAAAGTCAAAATTAACATATGAGATAATGACACCAGAATCTGTGGGTATTCCAAAAAGCTCTCTAATATTGGGGAAACATTCTGGAAGACATGCCTTTAAAGACAGGATTGAGAGTCTCGGATATTCTTTAACAGACAAAGAATTAAATAATGCATTCAAGAGGTTTAAGGCATTAGCAGATGTTAAGAAAAACGTCTATGATGAAGATATTGAAATGATTATTATGGATGAGCTATACAAGGTGCCTGAAAAATATAAACTTGCATATCTACAGGTAAGCTGTGGTAACTATACTGTACCAACCGCCACAGTGAAACTCGAAATAGACGGCAATGTTTATCAGGATGTAGGGGTGGGCGATGGACCTGTAGATGCTACCTATAAGATTATAAAGAAACTTGTTAAGACAAACAGCAAACTACTCAAGTTTTCAGTAAATTCCATAACAAAGGATATGGATGCCCAGGGAGAGGTATTTGTAAAACTTGAGGAAAAGGGTAAGATAGCCATAGGCAAGGGTGCAGACACAGATATAATAGTAGCCAGTGCAAAGGCGTATATCAATGCCTTAAACAGGCTT
>JAOAHW010000067.1 GCA_026415015.1 Syntrophorhabdaceae bacterium | reverse complement strand
ATGTGTATAAGAGACAGTGGCTACATAGTCTATCATTCCATCTGCTACAAGTTTTTTAAGCATAGAGGGATTAGAGCCATTTGTATCGAGTTTTACAAACAACCCTTGTTTTTTAAATCCCTCTATAAACCTGTAAAGGCCATCATGGATGGTGGGCTCACCACCTGTTATTACTATATGGTCTATCCAATCCCTGAATTTTTTAAGCCTCTCAATGATATATTTTACAGGGACATCCTCCATCTCCCTGTATCTAAGGACAAGGTCTGAGTTATGACAGTATGGGCACCTGAAGTTACAACCCCCTGTAAACAGGACAGATGATAGATGCCCTCTCCAGTCAATAAAACTTGTCTCTATAAAACCTTTTACAGGGATATCATGAACCTTTGACCGCATTTATTACCTCTTCTACCTTAGGTACAGTGCCCCTCCATCCGCCAAGCTCATTTTCATTGCCATCTTCAATAATAATAGTGGGTAGGGCCATGACACCGTGAAAGGTTGCCTCTGCCAGCCCATCTGCAGTCTCTACATTGTATTCTGATACAACTATTTGTTGTTTCACAAGACTATCTTTAAGCCTCTTTGCCATAGGACACATAGGACAATCGTCCTTGTAGAAGATCTTTACAACATTCATAGGATACCCCCTTTTTTATTCATTTATGGCATGCGGCATATCGCCGAAGTATTCCTCGTTTCTATATCTGTCTTTTAATTCACCGAGCTTACCCTTATTCCAGCTCGATACCTTTGTGAAATAGCCTGTAATCCTTGTGATACCATCCACATCCTTTGAATGGCAGTATGCACATCTATCCCTTAGACCCCTTGATGTCCTGTGGCATCTGTTACATGTGGTGAATTCAGGGGAAAAAGCAATCTGGTCATTCCTTGTATGGCGGAATGTCTTTATCACAAAATCAGCTATTGCCTCTTTTGTGGGCTGTGCCTCGCCGAGCCAGATATGGGATATAGAGCCTGCCTCTATGAGGGGGTGGAATTTGCCTTCATTTGTTACCCTCTCTATAGGGTTCATAGGTGCATGGACATTTAGATGGGTTGAGTTTGTATAGTATATCTCCCCTGAGGCTATGTCACCTTTGACAACCCTGCCTGAGACAGGTGAAAAATATCTGAGGTCAAGCCTTGCAAACCTGTAGCTTGTACTCTCTGCTGGTGTCTGTTCGAGGACAACCTTTATCCTCTCATTCCTCTTTATCTTCTCTGTCAAGAGATTCATATGGGAGATTATCTTGAGACCGAATTTTAATGCCTGTGATGATGTATGTAGTTCTTCGCCTGTATGTATCTGAACCATCTCATTTAACCCTACCATACCTATGAGGTGTGATGCCAGGTCAAATCTGAGATAGGGCATGTCATCCTGTTTCATAGTCAAAAGGGATAATGGGCCATCCTCACCGAGGGCAAGGAGCTTTTCAAGGAATGACCTCTTTTCTTTGTGCGCCCTAACAGCAAGGATAAATCTCTCTGTTAAAAGGTCAAAGAGTCTTGTGTCATCACCTTTTGCCATGTATGCAATCCTCGGGAGGTTGAGGGATACATTCTGAAGGGCACAATATCTCATCCTCCAGGGTTCTTTTGCATCCTTTAAATCCCTCTCCTCGAGTTTAAAACTCAGCCTGCAACACTCAGAGATCTTAGCTGTCTCACCTCTATCAAAGACAAAATATGTATTGCCTTTGTCAGATGCTACATCACATATATGATACAGGAAGTCCTGCCACCCCTCTGTCCTGAAAAACTTTTCAGTTATGTGGACTATGGGCTTTGGGAAGAAAAAGGGTCTACCTGCACCATCTCCCTCTTTGTATACCTCAAAGAGTTTCCATACAAACCTCTGTGCCTCTTTTTCATATTCACCGTATGTCCTCCCTGTATAGGTGCCACCAGGGCCTATGGCAGGTGTATTCTCAAAGTGTTTTGGTACCTCCCAGTAGAGATTTATATCAGAGAATATTGCCTGTCCTCCCCTTGCCACTGCCTGTTGTGAGAACTCGAATATAAGCATCTGGGCAAGCTGTTTTACATCGTTGTCACTCATACCCTCAAGATATGGTGCAAAGAATATGTTTATGGCATCCCACCCAATGGCCCCGGCAAAATTGCTCTGTAGGGCTGCAGCAAACTTTATAAGGTGGGCGAGCAAGACCTCTGGGTGTTTTGCTGGTTTTGCCATAGACAGAGAGTGGGGGAGGTTGAGGCCGAATCTCTTTATGTATTCAAGGGACTGACCGCTACAATACGGTCTATCTATAAAGCCCAGGTCATGGAGATGGATGTCACCATTCATGTGGGCATCAGCAACATCCTGAGAAAAAACCGATAAGAGGGCATACTCCTTTTTTATTCTCTCAGCAAGGGTGAGGTTTGTTGCCTCTGGCCCGTGGGGGACATTGGCATTCTCCTTGTTTGGATGGAGGATAAGGCTGTCCACATCGTATATGGGCATACCGAGCCTTGTATGCATCTTCCTTGCAGTCTCAAGGCCTTTTTCAATGAGCTTTGCATTAACAAGCTCCCTTATCAGGGGCGCTGTAACCATCCTGACCCCTGATTTTCTTATGGTCTGTTCAACCTCTATACTGATTTCTTCTGCTGTGGCTTCATCGATGAGTGTCTCTTTCTGGAGGGCATGGACTATCCTGTCCCTGCTCCAGTCTGATAGTGTCTCCTCAGATGTCCTTACGAAAAGGTTTAAATCTGTTGTCTCCATACACTGTCCCCCTTTAATTTATACCCCTATATTTAGTGGAATAACTAAATGTATATACTATATTTAGTGGATTAATATGTCAAGGATTTTTTATTTGAGATAGACCATGGAAAAATTATTTTTTTCTGAGCTTATAGATGGTCTCTGCTATAGTTGACGAGCTGTCTCTTATACACATCT
>JAOAHW010000016.1 GCA_026415015.1 Syntrophorhabdaceae bacterium | reverse complement strand
CAGCTTTCCAAAAACGATATTGAAAATTTTATAGCCAAAAGACTATACCTCTTTAAAGGTATATATGAAGACATCTTCCCTGTAATCGTTACCTACATGATATCTGAACCTGATGCAGAAGAATATGCAAAGGAAAAAGGTATAGCGATTTTCTATTCTTACGATTTTTAACTCCTCTGAGCTGGAACGCTCATCGGGGCGATATATATTTTAGTTTTTTGGTTTTACTAATACCCCACTGCTCGATAAGATAATTTTATTTCCTCTTAATATCCTCTTCTGCTGATGAATATTTTTTGGCAACCTCAAAGCATTGGTCAGCTATATCAACAAAGGCATCCACAACATCTGGGTCAAAGTGCATGCCATATCCTGATTTAATTATCTCCACTGCCTGCTCATGAGGAAAGGCAGGTTTGTAAATTCTTCTACTTATTAGGGCATCGTATACATCTGCCACTGCCATAAGCCTTGCTGAGATAGGTATGTCATCACCAGCAATACCTTCAGGGTATCCTGTGCCACTCCATTTTTCCTGATGTGAATAGGCAATCTCCTTTGCTATATCAAGAAAAGATTTCATCTTGCCTATTCTCTTTTCTGCGGATATTATGGCATCCCTTCCAAGGACTGTATGCCTCTGCATTATATCGAACTCTTCTGGTGTTAATTTTGCAGGCTTAAGAAGAATATTATCGGGTACACCGACCTTACCTATATCATGTAATGGTGCTGATTTATAGAGTAATTCTATATTTTCATCAGTTAGAAAGTGTTTAAATCTTGGGTTGTCCTTCAGCCTCATGGCAAGCATTTTTACATAGGTCTGTGTCCTTTTTATATGGTTACCTGTTTCAGTATCTCTGGTCTCTGCAAGGGATGCAAGGGCCATAATTGTTACATCCTGGATGGCAATTATCTCTTCTGTTCGCTTTAATATCTCCTTCTCAAGGAATTTGTTTTTATCTTTTAAGAAATCCCTTGCGTCTTTTAAGGTGAGATGTGTGTTTATCCTGGCAAGGAGTATAGGGGGGCTGATTGGCTTTGTAATATAATCAACTGCCCCTAACTCAAAACCCTTTTTTTCTTCCTTGAGACCTGTCTGGGATGTGAGAAAAATAACAGGTATATCAGATGTCTCTGGGTTTGACTTAATCTGCCTGCATACCTCATAGCCATCCATACCAGGCATAACAATATCAAGGAGAATTAAGTCAGGTTTGTCTTGTAGACTGAGAATTTTTAAGGCTTTTTCTCCATTTGTTGCAAATTTGGTTCTATATAGGTCTTTCAGTAGGGTACTAAGCATAACAATAATATCAGGGGAATCATCTACAACGAGGATTGAGTGTTTCTTGGGCTGTTCAATAAGCTCGCTCATAGTGTTATTATATCACATTAAATATAACCATAATATCACTTAAAATCGAGCTTTTTTTGAAAAAAACCTATTGCTTATAAGACAATGGGTTATGTTAAAATTAGATAATGCCGACGTAGCTCAGTGGCAGAGCAGCTCACTCGTAATGAGCAGGCCGTGGGTTCAAATCCCACCGTCGGCTAATATTAAAGGGAACATAATACCCCAGCATATTTATTTTCCGAGTTGTTAGCCTTTTTTAAACCAATTCATGTTATGTGAAAAGCCTCTTGAACAGAGTCGAGGTCGCTATCTTACGTATCATTTTATAGCATATCCACACCACAGCGATAAGGCAAAGAATAGGAAGTACCATCGCAAGGATAGTGACGAGTATAGATAATATCATCTCAATGGTAGAGACCGTGTGATTGGCAAGACCGCCAGTTAAACCCGATGAACCATATCTCAGGATAACAGTCCCCCCTTGGACTATCGCTGCAACACCACCACCAACTATAATAGCAAGAGACCATTTAAGAAATGGCGATATGTCTTCAATCATGGATGCTGTCACAATAATTCCAGCGACAACTGCGGCTGGCGTCATAATAGCGTCCATCATATTGTCTACCCACGGAAGGTAGTAAGTTGCTATTTCAAGGATGGTGGCTACGGAGAAGGCAACCAGAGCAATCCATGTCCCGATCCAGGCAAAGTTAGGCGAAAGCGTGATGTGTCCTGATAGGGCCGCAATGCTCATCCCAAGAAGTGGTACAAAGACCCGAAAGCCACAAGCAGCACTCAGGCCTACACCGACGATAAGGCCAAGTAGCGTCTCCATAAAGCCCCCTTTTTCTGGCTAAGAACCCAATTTACCACCAGGACACGCAGCGGTTCATTCCATGTAACCGATTGTTAGTTAGGTCTAAACCTAAAACCCTGTTTTTATTGATATTGTCTTCCCTACAATCACAACAATAAGTCATTTGGCCATGGTCAAACACTTTCAAATAACTATTATCATTACATTATATCATTTTTCTAATTCTTGTATATACACCTAACAAAAAAATCAAAAGCCTGATTTTTTCTTATTATCCCTTAAGGGTCTCATGGATTTGCACAAAGTATGATACTTTTATAAAGGTCTCATATTGACAACCCTTTATCTTGCGTGACATACTGGTTAATAGATTTTAAAAAAATTTATAAGGTTACTATATATGTATGAAAAGGTTTTCTATGAGATAGCAGTCATACTTGGTCTTGCAGCAATCATTGGTATCATTGTTATGGTCTTGCGGCAGCCCCTTATTATTGCCTTTCTTGTCACCGGTGTATTATCTGGCCCCTCGTGGTTTTCACTCATTAAAAGCCATGAACAGGTGGAACTCCTTGCCCAGATAGGTATATCTCTTCTACTTTTTGTAGTGGGCCTCCGACTCGATTTAAGACTCATCCGCACCACAGGCCCTGTGGCATTGGCAACAGGATTGGGACAGATTATATTCACCACCCTTTTTGGTTTTATTATTGCATATTTTATGGGATTCTCTGTCATTGGTTCCCTGTACATATCAGTGGCGCTCACATTCTCAAGCACCATCATTATTGTCAAGCTCCTCTCTGATAAAAAAGAGATTGATGCCCTCCACGGCAGGATTGCTGTGGGTTTCCTTATTGTCCAGGACATAGTTGCCATCCTTGCCATGATTATGCTTACTGCCATAGGAGGAGGGTCAAGCTCCACTGATGCAACCCTGGGAAAGATTCTCTTGATTGCAGGAAAAGGTATAGGTCTTCTTGTTGCAATAGGTCTTCTCATGCGTTTTGTATTGCCTAAAGTTACAAGGCTTCTTGCATTCAATCAAGAACTCCTTGTCTTATTTGCCATTGCCTGGGCAGTCACACTAAGTGCAATAGGGGATTATCTTGGTTTTAGTAAAGAAGTAGGGGCATTTCTGGGCGGTGTATCCCTTGCCTCTACTGGATACAGAGAGGCCATAGCAGCAAGGCTTGTAAGTGTCCGCGATTTCCTTCTCTTATTCTTTTTCATAGACCTTGGTTCTCGTCTTGATATATCCATAGCAGGACCCCAGATACACAATGCCATATACCTGTCCCTTTTCGTTCTAATAGGAAACCCCCTTATTGTTATGGCAATCATGGGTTTTATGGGATATAGGCGTAGAACAGGGTTTATGGCAGGTCTCACAGTAGCCCAGATTAGCGAGTTTTCTCTCATACTTGCTGCCCTGGGCTTGAGTCTTGGTCATATAAATATGGAGGCTATGAGCCTTGTAACCCTCGTGGGTGTTATAACCATCTGCCTTTCAAGCTATATGATTATATATTCAGGTGTTTTATACCGGTGGCTTGGGCCATTTCTTAAATTTTTTGAGCGCCGACACCCGTATCGAGAAGACATAACACCTGGGACATGCGAACTCCCAGAGGTAGACATGCTAATTATTGGGCTAGGTAATTATGGGAGCAGCATAGCAAGACACCTCATAGAGAGAAAAAAACGAATAGCCGGTATTGATTTTGACCCTCAGGCACTCCAGATATGGCATTCTATGGGGATACCTGTACTCTTTGGTGATGTAGGTGACCCTGAGTTTATTGATAACCTGCCTCTTAATTGTTCATCGTGGGTAGTAAGCACTGTAAGGGATAGGGATCTTAACATGACTATATTGCATCTCCTGAAAGAACGCAGATATGATGGTAAGATTGCACTAACTGCCACAGACGAGGAAGAGACGCAATTATACTATTCAAAAGGTGCCCATGTTGTTTTAAAACCATTTATAGATGCCTCAGAAGAGGCAGCAGACTCACTCACTGAGGCCATGGACCTTTTTCCTAAAGATATTGATCTACCCCTTGCCATAAAAGAGATGAGGTTAAAAAAAGGCTCTGTCTTTGCAGGCCATAAAATAAAGGATACAGACATCCGTAATCTTACAGGGATAACTATTGTTGCAGTAAGCAGGGCAGGACGGGTATATCTTGAACCTGACCCTGATTTCCAGCTTTTCCCTGGAGATAGGGTTGTCATGGTGGGAGACCATTCAGCAATCAGGCACGCAGAGGATATACTCCAGGAGATAGAGCAACATGAACCAGCTATTTCACCTAAGAGATTTGCAACAGCAGAGATAGAGGTATCTCCTCATTCGCCTGCTGTTGGTAAATCCCTTGCTGAACTAAAGTTCAGGAAGAGACACTCCACAACAGTAATTGGTATTATGAGGGATGAGGAGACCATAAAGTTGCCTAAAGGCAATGATATTATACAAGGCGGTGATAGGCTACTTGTTATCGGGACACCAGAGGCTGTTGAGAAGATAAAAAACTCTGTTCTTTAAATCTAAGATTTTTTTAAGACTGATAAATTTTCTCAGGCAAGTTATTTTAAAACAAATTTATTTTTACAGCGTTTACACTCAACTGTATCACCCTTTTTCTTGCCTTCAAACTTTTGATAATTACCGCACTTAGGACATTTTTTATATATATGGAGTACTGATGCTAATGCAGCAAGGATATGTATCATGGCCTATATTACCACAATATCTTGAAAATTGTAACAATAAAGGATAGCTCATAAACAATAATCAACAGGCATAAACGAGACCTATTGGGTAAAATGCTTTTGTGCATACACTCTGAAGATTAAGATTACGATGCAAGGATCTCCACTACTTTTGGAAATATATACTCTGCATTGTCAGCCCTGTACCCTCCATGGGTGATAATAAGATATCTGCCTTCACATATCCTTTCTGCACATGATTTGATTTCCCTTACAAGCTCTAAATAAAAATCCCTTGTTAGTCCAATGTCTCCATAGTCGCCCTGGGCAGTGTCATGCCCGAGGTTGTGGAGTATCATAAAAGGCTTGAATTTTTCTGCCCTGGGTATAAATTCAGAGCGGACTTTATTTAAGTATTCCTCGTCTGTTATCCTGCCCCAGACATCCACATCTATCTTTGTTCCATTCTCTATCACATTGTTATAACTACAAAAACACACATGGAGCACATCATAATCGTTCTCAAAGACAGCGCGAGTCCCATCACCGTGGTGACAGTCTGTGTCAAGTATGGCAAATCTACTATGACCTGTTATCTTTCTTACATATTTTATTGTTGGACCAGAGCAGGATAGGTATGTGCCTCCCCAACCTGATGAAGGCCCTGAGTGATGACCAGCACCGACTGAAAACACAAGGGCATTTTTTAGCTCACCCCTTGCTATCTTCTCCCCTGCCTCAACGCATCCACCAACAGCAAGGGTTGCACCCCTGTAATACCAGCTTCTTTTTACCTCCTGAATATAGCTATGGGTATGGGTATTTAAGAGTATCTCTTCTCTTACTGGTTTTGACTCAAAATACGCCACATTCGGCAGTTTTAATACATCTTTTAATACATCAGGGAAATTTCTGAACTTGTCTCCAATCACAGGCCAGTCTCTATTTTTGAATTCCTCATGAAAAAAAATCCCTGTTTTCATATCTATATCTCCTTATTTTCATTAAGGGAGGCTACCCAAAAACTTTGCTGCAGGCATAACCCTAACCCTTCCGTCATACACATCGTCTTCCCCTTCAAGGCTTACCTGATAGAGGTAAGGGATGCTTAACCGCTCACCAAAATAAAAAAGTGAAGGGCTGGCGTTGCTTTTACTATATTTACACTCTACTGCAAACCAAGGTTTGTCTTCATTTGTAATGAGAAAATCAACCTCTCTCTTTGATGTATCCCTTAGATAATAAAGTCCTATTTCAAAACCCTCTTGGTCCTCTAGGGCATGCTTCATCTTCAATAGATGACATGCAACAAGGTTCTCAAATCTTGCACCCTTATCGTCAATAGTAGACCAGTCCCAGAGATATAGTTTTGGTAGCTTTTTAAGGGAACGGATTTTACTTCCTGTAAAAGGCGGTACTATAAAGCAAAAATATAATCGCTCGAATACATCAATCCAATGAGAGATAGCTTTATGACTTACCTCGAGGTCTTCTCTGAGCGACTGGAAGGAAAACGGACTCCCTACCCTCTCTTTGAGCATATCTGCCAGTAATTCCATTGAAGATAGGTCTCTTATACTTTCAAGGTCTCTCACATCCTCACGGAAGAACCTATCAATCCGTTCCCTCTGCCACCGCCTTAAATACCTCTCATTCTGCTTCAAAAACGGTTCAGGGAAAGGACCATAATGGAAAAGAGAGATTAAAAGGTTTTGATCAAAAGATGAGGGAAAATCTATTTCTCTGCCTATCTCAATATTTGATTTTATATTTGATAATTCTCCTACTGAAAAGCCATGGAGTCTATGGGCATGATATCTTCCCTGTAAAGAATCACCCCCTTTTCTGTAGATATCCAACCTTGCACTGCCTGTAATCAAAAAATGTATTCTGTCACCATTTTTATCATATTCGCCTTTTATCCAGCCCTTCCAGTTTTTATATTTATGTAACTCATCAAATATAATTATTGCATTTTCAGCAGGCCATCTTGCAGAAAGAATCTCCCTTCTATCATCTCGGTTGTCCCAGTTAAAGTATCGGTCACTTTTGTCTGTGAGAAAAGTTTTTGCAAGGGTAGTCTTGCCTACCTGTCTTGGACCAGATATAAAGACCATCTTTTCTTTAAGGTCAATGGCAATGGGTTGTTTTAGATAGCGTTCGACAAACATATGATTAATTTTACCACAAAGCAAAAATTATCACAATTTTTTTTGCCTTAAGGCAAAATTTTTATCAAAAAACATGATTATTTGTCTTCCTTTACAATCTTTATAGGTGGCTGATTGCCATGCTTATCTGTGCCCATGAAAAGGGTTACATGGGGGAATGGTATCTCAATGCCAAGTTCATCGAACCTCTTCTTTAGCCTTTTATTGAATTCCCTACCTACCCTCCACTGTTTTATGGGCAGGGTAGTAGTCCTTGCCTTGATAATTATAGATGAGCTTGCAAATTGGTCAAGGCCGAGTATCTCAATAGGTTCTATTATATCATTTTTGAAATCAGGGTCATTTCTCATATCTTCGTCTATCTCCTTTATTACCCCTATAACCCTGTCTACATCCTCCTTATAGGCAACCCCTATATCAAAGACATACCTTGAATACTCCTTGGTCATATTGGTTACAACCTGAATAAGCCCATTGGGGACGCAGTGGACATTACCTGCCAAATCCCTCAAGACTGTTGTCTTCAGGCTAATCTTTTCGACAAACCCGCTCTTACCTGCAATCTCAACTACATCCCCTACCCTTATCTGGTCCTCCAGTATCATAAAAAAACCGCTTATCACATCTTTTACAAGGCTCTGGGCGCCAAAACCAACTGCTAATCCAACTATACCTGCTGCAGTAAGGACAGGACCGATGTTTATACCAAGCTCCTTTAAAATCGTCATGGATGAAATAGATAATATGGCAAATATGAGGATATACCTCACTATAGTCCCCAAGGTATGAGTCCTCTTCTGAAACTCCACATCATCCTTCTGCCTTATGATAAAATTGAGAAAACGTTCAGAGATTTTTTTCGTAAGTTTGAGGAGAAGCCATGAGAGTAAAATGATAAGAATTATACGGAGTCCGCTCGTGAGAAGCCATTCAATTGTCCTCTGGAGAAGGGTCTCCAGATTTAAAATAGCCATTGCCTCTTTTATCTTCATTGTTGAATGATACTTATATATCAAATTTCGTGTGTCACAGCAAAGTCTTTTTATTGCCAGACACCCCTTGACTATAAAAGTTTATTTTAAGGCCTTAAATTGATAATTGATAAATACGGCATAAAATGTTATGTAAAATCCATGTATCAAACCCGCATATACTATCAGGATACAGATGCAGGGGGTGTGGTATACTTTGCCAACTATCTCAAATTTGCTGAAAAATCATGGTTTGAATACCTCTTATCCATAGGTATAGACCTTATGGAATGGCAAAACCAGGATATCTACATTATTGTTAAAACAGTCCACCTCGACCTCATTGAAAAAATCAAATACGGTGATTTCATCACTGTAAAGACATCTATTAAAGAGGTGAAAAATGCCTATTTCATCCTTGAACATACAGTCTTCAAGGATGAAAAGATAACAACAAAAATCGAGACCACCATGGTATGCATCAATGGACAGGGAAGACCTAAAAGAATACCTGATGAATTTAGAGTCAGGCTCTTAAGGCACGCCTTTCCCTTATAAGCAAAGAGTGCATTTTGACGGTTTTATTGGCACAGAGGTAAGACCTTTTTATTTTTTTAGATGTTTTTTTCTATTTTCCCCTTAGGGCATCCCAACTTTTCAATATCTGTAAAGCCATGGACAACTGGAGGTCGTTTTCATCTATCTTTTTCTTACTGTCTTCTTCTGTTTTCTTAAGGTCTTTATCTGCATCTATGTGTCTTTCAAGGTCTTTTTCTTTTAGTGGTATACCCTTTTCTTTAACCCTTACCATGTTGTTGTCCACTATAATATCAGGTGTAATCCCCTCTGCCTGAATAGAACGTCCTTTTGGGGTGAAATATTTTGCTGTTGTGAGCTTCACAGCAGAGCCATCACCAAGGGGTAGGATGGTCTGGACAGACCCCTTACCAAAGGTCTTTTGTCCCACTATTATCGCCCTTTTATGGTCTTGAAGGGCCCCAGCAACTATCTCAGATGCACTTGCACTGCCCTCATTGACAAGTACAACAAGAGGGCCTTCATAGTCATCTCTTTTTTTCTCTGCATAAAAATTCATCTTGTCGTCTTTCTTTCTACCTTCAATATAGACAATCAGACCTTCTTTTAAAAACCTATCCGTTACCTCCACTGCCTGCTCAAGGAGGCCCCCTGGGTCATTCCTTAAATCAAGGACAAGGCCCTTCAATGGTTTGTTGTTGTTTGTCTTAATAAGTTCCTGGATGGCATTGTCAAGATCTCGAGAGGTCTTTTCCTGAAACTGGGTAAGCCTTATATAACCGTATTCATTCTCTAAAATCCTGAACTTCACACTTTTTGCCACAATCACATCCCTTATAATCGTAAAGTCTTTAGGCGTTGTGAAGCCCTCTCTCATGATGGTGAGGACAACAGGCTTACCTTTTTGTCCCCTTATCAGTTTTACCACATCTATAAGGCTCATATTCTTTGTTAACTTGCCATCTATCTTGATTATGTTATCCCCTGTCTTAATACCTGCCTTAAATGCAGGCGTATCTTCAATAGAAGTTATTACTGTCGGAAAGCCATCTTTTATTGTTATCTCTATGCCCACACCCCCAAATTCACCTTTGGTCTCTGTCTGCATCTCTTTATACATTTCTGGGGTCAAAAAAGATGAATGTGGGTCAAGGGATTCAAGCATTCCTTTAATAGCTGCATAGATAATATCTTTATCTTTTACCTCTTCCACATAGTTTCTCTTAACAATGTCAATGACATCGGAGAAAGTCTTAAGGTATTCATATATCTCCCTGGAGTCAGCAGGAACTATTGTCCTTTTACCATAGGCCCCCATCATAAAACCAAGGATAAATATGGAAATAAAAATAAGACTGATTGTTATCTTGTATCTTTTACCCATCTTACTGACCTCCTCCATTGATAATACAACAATATAACTAAACTTTCAATTGTATTTATAGACATTTACAAAATTATGCAAGGCTCTATAAATTATGACATCTCATTAAAATCATTCAAGGGATATGCTACAGGGTTCCCAAAATGGACAAAAAAATATTGACATATACAGACCATAAAATATATCGTTAATTAAAAACAAAGGAGGTTTGTTATGCCACTCTATATCATGTTCAGTAAATTAACAGAGGAAGGTAGGGCAACGATAAAAAGACATCCTGAACGCATCAAAGAGGTGGTTGCTGAGATAGAGATGATGGGCGCAAAAGTCCTTGCCCAATATGCCACATTGGGTATGTATGATTTTATAAATATACTCGAGGCACCAAATAATGAGACAATAGCAAAAGTATCCATAGAGATTGGCTCAAGGGGTAGTGTTCAGCTTATTACTGTCCCTGCAATACCAGTCTTTGAGTTTATAGAAAAGATGGGTTAAGGCCTACCTTAACCCATCCTCTTTCTTTGCCTCTTCTTTTTTTAGACCCCCTACCCTTGCATGGGGTCTCCCGCTATCTGTTACTGCCACTGCAACCAATATCTCATCTGATTTAGGTGCATCATTCACAGAGATTGTCATGCCATCAAAATGGGAGCGCACAAAGGCTGCATCCTTATAGTGTAGAGGGATATCTATCTCATCACCCATTCCACCCAGCTTCTTAACAGAAGGTATTATCGCCTTTCCTCCGCCTACGGCATTTCTCAAGGGGGTGCCAAGTTTCGGATGGAGTATGGCAGCTGCATGTTCCAGTTCTCCTTTTTCCCCAACAATAGCTGCCTTTCCATAGCTCTCTGGTGCCCTGTCTCTACCTAATGCCTCCACTGCCCTCTCGCCTAAGAGTTTACCGAGTTCTTCACCGTTTTCAATGAGAAGGTCAAGGTTATTCTCATATTTTCCTGCAAAGGGATTCTTTATAACTGCGACTGCCGCCACCCTTCGAACAGGCCTATCTGCCTTTTTTTCACCGTCAGCATAGATGTCCTCGATAATAGTTACCGTCTTTCTAATCTCCATCTGACACCTCCAGTTTTATATATTTTTCACCTGTAATAGTTGTTGCCACAGTATCTTTTAAAGATATAAACGCATCGATAATTATATTTTGTTTCAATAATTTATATGCGTAATTTAACCCATTATGTAATGCATTATTTATTTCTTGTTGATTTAATTGACCAATATCCACTGTGACTAATTCATCAGGTATGTCTGTTGTAGGGTCTACCTCTATTGCCTTTTTCCTTTTTATTTTTGGGGATTCGATATTTGTATAATTGCATATATATGTGGCAGCAGCATCTGCTATGGCACCTGTCTTCGCAATTACCGTGCCTATCTCAGCAAGACCGAGGCTTAAACTCCTGCCACCTACACCGCTGGTTGCAATACCAAAATCCATTAAACCCTCTATCCTCAAGATATATGGTGTATGTATCTTCTTGTTGATATTACCGATTGCTACCCTGATGGTTCTGCCTGCATTATTGTTAAATATGGATATGTCTCCACCATTGTTGACAGATATGAAATCAAAGCCCTCTTCATTTAGATAATTCTTCATATGGTCCGAGACAGCACCGGCAATGCAGGCCATAGGGGTCAGATTCTCTTCATCTACAAGCTTTGCTGCCTCCACCATGCTTTTTACAATGGAGGGCATGCTATTTGTCCTTTTTATTCTATATGCCCTTTGCCTTAAAACAGGTAGATAATCCCTTAGTTCAGAGAGTATGTCTTTTACGAATCCCTCTACCTTTAAAATATCCGGTTCACATGGCACTAAAGACCTCTCTGTAGTAATAGCCATACACACAGGGCCTATATCCACGAGCATCTTTTTATTTTTCTATATCTTTTATAGGCTTTATCGCCTCTATATGCCCGCCGATCTCCTTGAAAGTCTCAAGGGTCATGGTATATTCCACCGGTATAATAAAAGATGGTGTAGGTGCAAGATAAACACTGCCGTATTTGACCTTGCCATAATCCACAAGAAAATTGATACCACCACCTGGGAATATAAAAGGCTCTGCACCACCAATAGTTATCTTGACCTTTCCCTCATGTACTGCCCTTGTGAGTTTTATGGGGTTTTTCGTAACCCCTGCCCTGGCAGAACCACCAACCCCTGCAGCAAAAATAGCACTTACATTTGATGGCTCACAGGAGTCCCTTAATACCTCAAGGAACTTTAATGCCTCAGGTGTTGGTTCATCTTCTTTAAAGCTACCTTCCTTCATCCTGTAAAAGGCATATTTTCTACCTGTGGTCTCTGTAATTAGAAGCGACATGCCCTCCTGACACTTTGAGATATCTATCTCTTTTATGACATCCAGGGGGTCTTGTATGTCTGTACCTCCCCAGCCATTACCCTTGTTAAGAAAATATCTGCCCTCTGTGCTCTTCTGCCCTTTGATTGATATGCCTGAGCGCATCTTATTAAGATACCTACCAGATGGATGTTCTGAAAAGAGTCCTGTTATATGTCCATCAAGGATTATCACCTCGTCTGCAGCATTATACATATACGGTGCAAAAAGGCCTGTTGTGGCACTACCACAACCTACCCTCATCCTCTCTTCTATCTGTCCATTGACAACTGGAGGCCTTCCAAGAGATATCTCTATAGTTGCACCATCTTCTATCTCGAGTTTAACTGTCTTCCCCTGGAGGATCTCAAATATGGTCTTTGCGGCAAAAAGGCCATCTTTTGAGGTTAAGATATTCACTCCACCGAGGGAGAGCATCTTTGAGCCGTATTCCTCTGTGCAAAGGTGACCGATGTGCCTCTTTCCCTTTCTCCTCACATATATCTTTTTTCCCTCCAGACCCATATAAAGGTCTGTATCTACCTTTAGTTTTATCCCGCTGTAGCTCAATGGCGCCTCTGTAACTACTGTTACCACATCTATACCTTCTCTGACTCCCATGACTATAAAAGGTGAGGGCCTGAAATCAGGATACGTAGTCCCTGAGCCTATTCCTGTTAAGAGGGGTCTTTCTATGGCAGGGTCTTCCTTTGGACCCAAGATATCTACTATCTCTTCATAGGTATGGAGCCTTTCCTTCCTTATTATCCTGCCTTTTTCATTAAAATACCTTTTACATGCACCATACGCACCATCAGGTATCCTGCACATGACAGGACAGGCATCGCACATAGGCTTTTCATCATAAGCCTGAAAACTAAAGACTGCCTCAGGGCATACCTTCATACACGTCTTACAATCAACACAACCATCATCTATCCTGACCTTTTTGTCTTCTATGGATATAACCCCTAATGGGCATACCTCCTCACAGAGTCCACATGCCTTGCATTTATCTAAATCAACCTTCATCTTAATTCCCCCAATACAACCCTATGCTATCTTCCTTACTGGTGGTGGTGTATTCCTGCTTACCTGCGTTTTTATTGTGCCGTCTATTATAACCATAGCAATCCCTGGGATATCCCCTATCTCTATGGCTGATTTTGCATCCTTTCCATCAGAACCCATAGGTGCATCTATTATCTGGAGGTCAGCGTCGTAACCTTCTTTTATAATGCCATGTTTTAGACCGAATACATTCATTGTATTCCCTGTGGCACAACATACAGCAAGCTCTGCTGATATACCACAGAGACTCGATATGAAGTTCACCATCCTCCATATACCAAGGGGGATTACACCTGTGCCTGAGGGTGCATCATTACCTATGATGAGCCTATCTAATGAATTTCTGTTTTTCATATATCGGGCTATCTCAAAGGCAGATAAGGGGTTTCCACAGTGGACTATCTCTATGGCACAATCTGTCTCATCTATAATCCTCTTTGCCTCAGCTACAGGGATACTTGTGGGGCCTCCGTTTAAATGGCATGCCACAGTTGGCCTTGCTGTGAGGACATCATTACAGGTTACAGTAGAGCTACCAGGTACAGATGTCCCTCCCACATGCATTAAGACCTTCATCCCGTATTTCTTTGCCCAATCTACCATTACCTTGGCTTCAGTTGCAGACTTGATGCTGCCGAGACCAATCTCGCCCACAAGCCAGACACCATCCTCTGAGAGTTCCTTAAAATCCTCCTCTACAAGACCTTTTTCAAGGATAAGGGCTCCGCCATATACTTTTACGCCTGCAGGTCTCAATCTTGCAAAGGATTTCTGGGCAAGGATAGCCAGTGCCTTTGTACCCTTGGGGTCTGTGGGTCTGCCTGGCAGGTGCACCTCTCCTGCTGAGATCATGGCTGTAACACCACCGTGGAGGCTACTGTCTATAAAGCCAAGCTGATTCTGGCGAGGGGTAAAATCCCCAAATACAGGGTGGGTGTGAGAATCAATAAAACCAGGACATACTGTCATCCCTTTGGCATCTATAATCTTCTCGACATCCTGGGGGATATCATTGCCTATGGATTTTATCTTTCCATCTTCTATTGTGATGGCCACAGGGCCTTCAATAACAGGCCCTTTTATATCACCTGTAAATATGGTACCTATGTTTTTGATGACCAGATTTCCCATAAAACCACCTCCTGTTTAGACTATAGTCTGTTTTAGTTTTTCTATGTGGCATGGCAACTCATAGGGTCTTACACCTGTTGCATCAGATATGGCATTTACAATACTTGCTGCTTGAGGGATAAGGGCAGGTTCACCCACACCCTTTGCACCAAATGGCCCTGTTGGCTCCTCATCCTCCACAATAAAGATATCTATATCAGGCATATCCATGGATGTAGGTATATAATAGTTGTCAAAGGATTCTGTCTTGCCAGGTATAAATTCCTCCATCAAGGCAAAACCAATGCCCATGGCAATACCACCGTAGACCTGTCCCTTTATATTTTTCACATTTATTGCCTTACCTACATCATGACTTGCATAGACCTTTATTACCTTTGTATAACCTGTAATGGTATCCACCTCTACCTCTGTCATGTGTGTGGCATAGGCATATGTGGCATAAGGGGCACCCTTTGATGTCTCTGGTTCAATGGGGGTTGTAGGTGGGTCAAAGTATCCCTCAAAGACAGGATACCCCTTATGTTTGTGTCTATCTATTATGGCCTTTATATCCCTATCCTTATAAAAGCCCTCTCTCTCCAGAAAATCCCTCATCTGGGAGGCGGCATTGTATAAAGCCCTGCCTGATATATAAGTCTGCCTGCTTGCTGATGTGGATCCAGCATCCTTTGTCAGGTCAGTGTCTGCCCTGATGAGCATTACATCCTTTTCATTTATATCCAGAACCTCACAGAGTATCTGGACAAGGACTGTATCAGAGCCCTGGCCTATATCGCATACACCAGTGAGGAGGGCAATCTTACCATCCTCATTTAAGGTCACATGACCATAAGATGGATTGGTTATCCCTGTATTCCCTATACCATAAAACATAGAACCAATCCCAAAACCCCTGCCACCTCTCTTTACCCTCTTTCTCCAGTAAGGCTCTATCATCTTTAAGGTATTTAGATACCCCACACTCGCCTCAAGTCTCTGGGAGGTTGCAGAAAAAGACCCTCTCTTCAACCCATTTTTGACCCTTATATCAAAGGAGTCTATACCGCAGGCAGATGCCACTAAATCCATCTGGGATTCATGGGCAAAGGCAATCTGTGGGACACCAAAGCCCCTCATGGCACCGGACACAGGATTATTGGTATAAAACATCCTGCTATCCACATGGACATTAGGGACCTCATATGGTCCTGTGG
>JAOAHW010000139.1 GCA_026415015.1 Syntrophorhabdaceae bacterium | reverse complement strand
AGATATTAGAGGACACCTATGCTGTAATCATGGCAGGTGGCAAAGGAGAGAGGTTCTGGCCTATAAGCACAGAGTTTGCACCCAAACCATTTATAAAGATTATAAACAATAATTCCCTTATCCAGCTTACAGTAGAAAGGGTAAATAAGATACTGCCCAGAGACAGGATCTTTGTTGTCCTTGGCAGGAGACATCTTGATGTTGCCAGGCAGCAGCTTGAAGGGCTCCCTGATGAGAACTTTATCATAGAGCCAGAGGGTAGAGACACTGCAGCATGTATTGGCCTTTCAGCCTTAACCCTCTCTAATAAAAATAATAACGCCATAATGATAACACTGCCAGCAGACCAGTATGTTATAGATGTGGATGGCTTTAACAGGACATTAATAAATGCTGTCTTCTTTGCGAGAAAAGGAAGCCATCTGGTTACAATAGGTATCAAGCCAACAAGACCTGAGACAGGTTATGGTTATATAAAGGCCCATGAGGTCTTTGATTCACATGAAGGTGTCCATTGCTACAGGGTAGATAGATTTGTTGAAAAGCCGGATTTTACAACAGCCATTAAGTATATAGAAGAGGGTGATTATTTCTGGAATGGCGGCATCTTTATCTGGAAGGTAGACACTGTCTTAAAGGGCATTGAATGCCATATGCCTGAGCTCCACGATGGCCTCATGCGGATAAAAGATATAATGGATGCAGGGACTAAAGGTGGTTTAGACGATGTATATAGGGGTCTACCAAAAAAATCCATAGATTATGGGCTCATGGAAAAGGCAGAAAATGTTCTCATGTTAAAGGGCGAGTTTACATGGGATGACATAGGGACATGGCAGGCCCTACTTCGGATAATGGAGACCGACGAGAGGGGCAATTATATCCACGGTGATGCCATCCTCATAGATACAGAGGGCTCTGTGGTATATACAGATGATATCAAGGTAGGGGTCATGGGGGTTACTAATCTTGTGATAGTGGCATCAAGGGATGGGGTCCTTGTATGTAGTAGAGATAGGTCACAGGATGTGAGAGAGATAGCAAGGAATATAGAGACCAAAAAGACAAAGGCATGATCTCAAAGATATCCACAGCCACCTTATATGGTATCAATGGCAAGACAGTAGAAGTAGAGGTAGACATATCCTATGGGCTGCCTGCGTTCAATATAGTAGGACTACCTGAGACCTCTGTAAAGGAGAGCAAGGAGAGGGTCAGGGCTGCTATAAAGAATGCAGGTTTTGAATTCCCCAGCGACAGGATTACAGTGAACCTTGCCCCTGCAGATGTAAGGAAAGAGGGCTCATCCTTTGACCTACCCATAGCCATTGGTATACTGGCATCTATGGGTGTCATAAGGCCAGAAAAGATGACAGATTATTTCATAGCAGGGGAGCTATCCCTGGATGGGGGCATAAAGGCCATAAGAGGTGTATTGCCCATAACTATACTTGCATCCCAGGAGGGTATGAAGAACATCATAGTCCCCTGTGAAAACGGCAATGAGGCAGCAATAGTAAAAGACATAAAGGTCTACGGTGCATCCCATCTTTTGGAGATCATACATTTTTTCAAGGGTGATGGAGAGTTAAAGGTATATTCAGGGGATGATAGAGGTACTTATGAATCATCGCACGAGGAGGGGCTTGATTTTTCAGATATAAAGGGTCAGGCACAGGCAAAGAGGGCACTTGAGATAGCTGCAAGCGGTGGACACAATGTCCTTATGATAGGTCCACCTGGTTCAGGAAAGACCATGCTCGCCAGGAGACTGCCATCTATACTCCCCCCTCTTACCTATGAAGAGGCGATAGAGACTACAAAGATCCACAGTATTGCCGGGTTATTGAATGCGGATAGATATCTCATATTAGAGAAACCATTCAGGGCACCCCATCATACCATTTCAGATGCAGGCCTCATAGGAGGGGGTCATGTCCCCAAACCAGGAGAGGTGAGCCTTGCAAACAACGGTGTCCTTTTCCTTGATGAGTTCCCTGAATTTAAAAGGAATGTCCTTGATTCCTTGAGACAGCCCCTTGAAGATGGATTTGTCACCATTTCAAGGGTTACCCACTCCATAACCTTCCCTGCCAGGTTTATGCTTGTGGCTGCCATGAATCCATGCCCCTGTGGCTATTTCGGTGATACAAGAAGGGCCTGTAGCTGTAGTGCTACTCAGATAAGAAAATACCGCTCCAGGGTTTCAGGCCCACTCCTTGACAGGATAGACATCCACATAGAGGTACCTCCTGTAACAATAAGAGAGCTTTCAGGGGAGAGGGAAGAGGAGTTTTCATCAAAGATAAGGGATAGGGTGTTAAGGGCCAGGAGGATACAGGAGGAGAGATTTAAGGACAAGAAGATATTCTATAACAGCCAGATGAATACAAAGATGATTAAGAAGTTTTGCCCATTAAAAGAGGGAAGTAACATCCTCCTTGAAAAGGCCATAGAGAAATTCGGATTATCACCGAGGGCATATCACAGGATACTCAAGGTAGCCAGGACAATCGCTGACCTGGAGGCAAAAGAGTTTATAGAAGAACACCATATAGCCGAGGCTATCCAATACAGGGCACTGGACAAGAAGACGGTGGTTTGATTATAGGTCGATTATAGGTCATACCTCTCAATAATCTCTTCTACATCATAGGGTGTATCAGGGAGTATCTCCAAAGGGCACCTACCTGCCATCTCTCTCACCTGATAACGCCTGCACAGAACCCAGGCATCCCTGCCTGCCTCACAGTATGTGATCCTGTAATTATCCAGTAATACCTCTTCTATTTCTGCCTTCCCTGTAAGGATCGGGCATGTGGCATAGTATATGCATCTTTTGTCCATTGCCTCTCCTTGCTTTTATAGGTCACCTGATACAATGTCTGTTAAGTCCTTTTCTCTCAGTAATCCCCTTTTCCATTTGTCCATATGGGGTATTACATAAGGTAAAAGACGCATGGAATAATAGGGAGGAAATATGGGCAGGCCTATAAGGTCGCCAAACACAATAAGCATGAGGAGGTTATTAAGATGACCCCTTTCTTTAAGCAGTTCCTTTTCAAGCTCAAAGAGGGTCATGCCGTAGAAAAACTCTTTAAGTGTCTTACGGCTGTTGTTGAAAAAACTACTGATTGATAACATAAACTCCATAGGCCTTTTTATCTCTCCTTGTTTAATTTTTTTTTTCTTGCCTCAAAGACAGTGTATAACAAAGTCAAATATAATTTGTCAAAGCCATTTGTATAAAGATTTTAAAGCATAGGTCCAAAAAAGCCTTGCCATCTTTGGATTGAGACATTTTTAAAGGTTCTCATAGATTGTTTTTTAACGAAAAATTAATCAAATTTTAATTCTATCTTAAAAAACATCTTTTATATTACCCAAAAAATTTTCAAGGAGGTATGGATGAAGAGGTATCTGGTGTTGTTACTTGCTTTACTGCTTGCCCTGCCTGCATTATCCCATGCAGGTAGTGTGACAAGCAGGTATGATGTAACATTGGGTGGTTATGTGAAGTTTGATGTGGTTTATACAGATCAAAACGATACACATAACTTAAGGGCAGCGGCAAGGGACAGTAGGAGGACATTTGCTGAAAATGCCAATAGTTCCTATGATGCAGTAACCTGGGCAGGTGGCGAGACAAGGCTCAATCTTGCCATAAAAGGGCCTGATGGATGGGGTGCAAAGACCAATGCCTTTATTGAAGGTGACTTCAGGGGTGGCTCTGGTGGTGGTCAGGGAGCAGCCACTTATGGTTTTTTCACACTGAGACACGCCTTTATGAATATGGACTGGGGGTCAACAAAACTACTTGTTGGCCATACATGGCAGGCATGGGGTCTACTTCCTACATTAAATGTCCTCGGTGCATCAGAAAACCACTTTATGAGGGGTAATGTGAGGGTTCCGCAGATTAGATTGACCCAGGGCTTTACAAAAGAACTCGATATGGTTATAGGCCTTGCAGCACCTACAAATACATTCGGTAATACCCAGCCTGATGACAAGAGCAGGGCCCTCTATCCTGATTCATCCATTGAATTTGTCTACAAGACACCTGCCATGGGAAAGATCGGCCCAAGGACCCTTACACTCGGTCTAGGTGGTATGGTAGGAAAAGAAAAGGTTACTTTTGTGAACAATACCCTTTATCCAAACCACTATAGATCTGTGCCTATTACAAGATGGGGTAGTTCATTTTATGGATTTATACCCATATTATCAGAAAAGGCAAACAATAAACAGGGCAGCCTTGCCCTGACAGGCAGTGTCTTTATGGGCCAGGGATTAGGCGTCTATTTACCTGCTGCACCTAATAACCCTTATGACAGGCCAGGTGATGCAGCAACAGGGGCAGCGCCTTATTTATCTACTGACTCTATAGTCACACCAAGGTATCCCATGACAACAGGCGGTTGGGGTCAAATGACCTTTTATTTTACTGACAAGATGTTTTCCAATCTCGTGTTTGGATGGCAGAAGAATAATATAAGCTCAAGATACTACGCAGCCCAGGCAGGCGTGGTAAGGTATATCCAGAACTGGATATTCAATGTTATGTATGATGTAAGCCCTGCTATAAGGTTTGGTGCAGAATACACAAGGGTTATGACATCCTATACCCAGTGGACAGCTACAGGCAAGCCATCAGGTACACTAAATGCTGTAAGACTCGGCGCTTATTATTATTTCTAAGCTGTAAAAAAAAGGGGGTACAATGCCCCCTTTTTTTGATTATGAAAGCATAAAGCTCTATATAAAAGTCCTTAAAAAAGCATGGAGGGTTATATGGAGATCATTTTTTTCAATCCCAGTAAATCTCAAAACGGAAGAGATCTCCTTGAGATCTTGAACCAATACAAAAATTACTATGACATGGTTACAGTTTTTGAAAATGCCAATGCCTTCACAAAGAAATTGTTAACAATAAAGGAGAAAAACACTATCGCTGTTATATTTGTCGCCAAAGAACTCGATTTAATCGAGTTGTATTCTTATAAACATCATCTTTACAGGGTAATCCCAATATTAATACTACCAAACAACGGTAAGGAGATCATAGCCCTTGGGCTTAGATTCAACCCTTTCTTCATCATATCCAATTACAATGATTTTAAAAAGATCGGCAGGATAATCAGTATACTATCTATGAACAATAATGGTCATCAAGGAGCTGATGGGCCCAAGGAATATAAAGACGCAGCATAGTAACATATGCCTTTTGTCTTGTGGAGGGTTATATGCATATAGATGAATGGCAAAAGATTACAGAGGGCTTAGATTTTGCATTCCAGCCCATAGTAAATATCCATAATGGAACTTGCCTTGGCTTTGAGGCGCTTCTGAGAAACTATCAGGATTTTGGTTTTCTTACCATCCATGACCTATTTGATGCTGTGTACAGGGACGGATGCCTATTCAGGTTTGATTTAATATTAAGGGAAAAGGCAATAGAAAAATTTACAAAAATAGATGGTTTTCATAGACTTAAACTTTTTTTCAACCTCGAAAACAGAATAACCATTTCAAAGGACTATAAGCCAGGCCAGACACTGGAGATATTGAAGAGATTCAATCTGTCCCCTGGGTCAGTCTGTCTTGAGATCTCAGAGAGACATGAGATAAACTGCGCATCCAATGACCTGATGTTGCTGAAGAATTATAAAAAACAGACATATAGAATTGCTATAGATGATTTTGGTTCTGGTTATTCTGGTCTTCAACTCCTGTATTATACTGAGCCAGACTATATAAAGATAGACAGGTTTTTTATAAGCGGTATTGAGGTAGATTCAAAGAAAAAACTATTTGTGGCAAAGGTGGTTAATCTCGCCCATATACTTGGGATTACTGTTATTGCCGAAGGGATT
>JAOAHW010000100.1 GCA_026415015.1 Syntrophorhabdaceae bacterium | reverse complement strand
TGGGAATGGGTAATCGATGTGTATGATAAAGATGCATACAAGAGACACGAAAAGAATAACCCTGTTAACCTTTCAGGGGGTAATGAAAGGGTTGTCAGGGGTGGTGGTTGGAGAAGTGAGATAAGACGTTCAAGGTGTTCTTACAGGAGCAGGGATACACAGAATGATAGGAATATGCTTATAGGCCTTCGCCTTGCAAGCGATTAGGGATTTTACTATCGAAGTGCCTTGTCTCTAAATACAATATTTCCATCCACAATGGTGAGAAGATTTTTACCCTTTAATCTCCACCCATGGAAAGGTGTATTTTTACCTTTTGAATAGAATGTGTTTTTATCAACAACCCATTCTATATCAGGGTTGAATACTATTATATCCGCTGCCTTTCCCTCTTTTATCTCGCCGTATGGTAGATTTAAAAGCCTTGCAGGATTCACAGTAAATTTTTTTATGAGTTCTTCCAGAGACAGGACACCTTCATTGACAAGGTTAAGAGATAGGGATAGGGCAGTCTCAAATCCTGAGATGCCTGACGAGGCAAGGTTATATTCCACATCTTTAGATGTAATATCATGGGGTGCATGGTCTGTTGCTATGATATCTATTGTCCCATTTTTCAGCCCTTCTTTTATAGCCTCCACGTCCCTTTTTGAGCGTAGAGGAGGATTGACCTTTGTGTTGGTATCAAAACCAAGGATTGCCTCATCAGTCAAAATGAAATAGTGGGGACATGTATCACAGGTAATCCTCTTGTATGTCTTTTTTGCATTGGCTATTATATCAATGCTGCCAGCGGTAGATATATGGGTTATATGAACATGTGAGTCAACATATTGGGCAATCACTATATCTCTGTTTACTATGAGTTCCTCAGCAATAGATGGGATAGCCTCGAGCCCTGTTAGCAGGGAGGCAGCCCCTTCATGGACATAGCCTTTTGAAAGGTCATAATCCTCACAATGGGATATAACAGGGATATTGAAGATCTTTGTATATTCAAATGCCTTTCTTAATACCTCGGAATTCCTTACTGATTTTCCATCATCTGATATGGCCACTATGCCTGCCCCAAACATCTCGCCTATCTCAGAAAGCTCCTCTCCCTTTAGGCCTTTTGTTATGGCTCCACACGGAAAGACACGACAATAACCCTCAAGCCTTGCCTTTTTGATTATATATTCTGTAACACTCTTGTTATCGTTTACAGGGTCTGTATTGGCCATACAAACTACGGATGTAAAACCACCTCGGGCTGCAGCCATTGTACCTGTGGTTATTGTTTCCTTATACTCATATCCAGGTTCCCTGAGATGGGCATGGATATCAATAAAACCAGGGGCAACTATATGTCCTGATGCATTTATAATATGATCTTCATTGCCCTTTTCTTTTATATTTTTCCCCATCTTATCTATTAAATTATCTTTTATGGATATATCGAGGATATCGTTTATGCTATTTTTAGGGTCTATGACCCTGCCGTTTTTTATCATTATCCTCATGATGCACTCCCTGTGAGGAGATATAATATGCCCATCCGAACAGCAACACCATTTTCAACCTGGTCAAGTATTACAGAATAAGGCCCATCTGCAACCTCATCTGTTATCTCCACGCCTCTGTTAATTGGCCCTGGGTGCATGATAATCACATCCTTTTTTGCCCTTTCAATGTGTGATGCCTTGAGGCCATATAAGGTTGAATATTCCCTTATAGAAGGTATATACGAAGTACCTCCTCTTTCTTTCTGGATCCTGAGCATCATTATTACATCTGCATCCTCTACAGCCTTATTCATATCGTACTCTACTCTTACACCCAATTCTTCGAGGTTTGGCGGCATCATGGTCGGTGGACCAGAGCATACAATATCGACATTAAAATGCCTTAAGGCAAATATATTTGACCTTGCAACCCTGCTATGTATTATGTCACCTATTATAACTATCTTAAGCCCGTCTAATCTTCCTTTTTTTTCCTTTATGGTATAGAGGTCAAGGAGTGCCTGGGTTGGGTGTTCATGGGACCCATCACCACCATTAACTACAGAAGAGTCAATCATACCAGCCAACATATGGGGTGCGCCTGGCATACTGTGTCTTATTATAATTACATCGGGTCTCATGGATTCAAGATTTTTTGCCGTATCCTTGAGTGTCTCTCCCTTAACATAACTACTCGTGCTTGCCGAGATGTTTATTGTGTCAGCACTTAGTCTTTTGGCAGCTATTTCAAAGGATGTCCTTGTCCTTGTGCTGGGCTCATAAAATAATGTGATTATTGTTTTACCCCTTAAGGTAGGGACCTTTTTAATCTCCCTCAAGGATATCTCTTTGAAAGATTCTGCTGTCTCAAGGATAAATAGTATCTCTTCTTTGGTGAGCCCTTTTATTCCAAGGAGGTCTTTTTTTACCCAGTTCATTATGCGCTCATTATTATTACTTCGTCTTTTCCGTCTATTTCTTTTAATCTTACAAGGACCTCTTCGTCCGTATCTACATTGTAAAGAACACCTGCATAGTCAGGGTGTATGGGCAGTTCTCTGTTCCCCCTGTCCACAAGAACACCGAGTTGTATCTTCTGGGGTCTGCCTAAATCCATAAGTGCATCTATGGCTGCCCTTGTAGTCCTTCCTGTGTGCATTACATCATCTATTAGTATCACTATCTTATTATTTATGTCAAAAGATATGTCAGTCTTCTTAACAGCAGGTGTCTTGAGCTTAAATATATCATCTCTATACATGGTTATGTCAAGGATGCCGAGGGGTAGTTCTTTTTTTTCTATACTTTTTATTTTATCCTGGATCCTTTTTGCCAGGTAAACACCCCTTGTCCTTATGCCTATAAGACAAAGATTGTCACAGCCTTCATTTTTTTCAAGGATCTCGTGGGTAATCCTGGTTAAAGTCCTGTCAATGGCCTTTTTATCGAGAAATACCTTTTTTTTCATTAATCACCCATAAATATGGCTTTTTTATGACATTCTTTTATACACGAGAGACACTCTATGCAGTCTTGTGGTGATGAGATAATTATTGTGTTGTTGGAGAATTGAAAGACCTCATAGGGACATACAGATATGCATCCACCGCATCTGTCACAGAGAGAAGGATCTATTACTGGAGTCATCTAACTATTTATAATTTGTTTGATAAAAAAAATCAATGAAAAGTGATTTAAATGAAACATGAAATTGATACCACAATGTCGGTATTTCAAGGTTAATGGAAATTTGATTTAAGATTTGTATCTTTATTGAGGGTTTTCTTTGTGATAAATTTCTCTTGACAAAATCTCCAGATGTATATAACTTTGGTATGTTTTGCCAGAAGTTTGTTCCTACTTTAAATTTTAAAATGAGGTTATAGGTGTTAAAGTCTCTAAAATTAAGAGTAATCCTCGTCCTTATTTTTCTTATTGTCTCCATTGTCTTTTGTCTGCCCAATATAGTGGAGATGAAGGGTGCATGGAAGAGATACCTCCCCTCAGATAAAATCCATTTAGGCCTTGACCTAAAGGGAGGTATGCATCTCTTACTTGAGATGGATACAACTAAGATGATGGAGAACATCCTTGATAGAAAATTCAGCAATTTCAAGGATGCCATGATACGAGATGGGATAAGATTTTTAGGCCTCAGTAAGAGGGAAAACGGTATATCAGTGGTTATAAGACCTGAACAGAAGGATAAACTCTATAACCTTGCAGGTAAAGAGTTTACTGACTTCAAGGCAGGGGGGCAGAAGACAGAGGGTGAAAATCTTGTTGTAGATTTTATATTCTCTGAAAAAGACGTCCAACACATAAGAGAAAATGCAGTTAATCAGGCCTTAGAGACCATAAGAAACAGGATTGACCAGTTTGGTGTCACCGAGCCTGTGATAGTTAAACAAGGTGATAATCAGATACTTGTCCAGTTGCCAGGGATAAAAGACCCCCAGAGGGCATTAGAGCTCATAGGTAGGACAGCCCAGCTTGAGTTTAAATTAGTGGATGAAGAGAATGCAACAAGATACACAGGTGGCCCTGTACCTGAAGGTGATGAGGTGCTACCATTAAAGACCAGGAATAGAGAGACAGGCATTGTTACGACAGTCCCAATACTCCTTAAAAAACAGACTTTATTAACAGGAGAGCTACTCACTGATGCCAGGGTAAAGATAGGAGGGGAATTCAACAATGAGCCCTATGTTGCCATAGAATTTAATGCAGAAGGCTCAAGGATATTCGATAAGATTACTGCAGAAAACATAGGCAAGAGAATCGCCATCATCCTTGATAATACCTGTCTCTTATACACAT
>JAOAHW010000159.1 GCA_026415015.1 Syntrophorhabdaceae bacterium | reverse complement strand
AGATGTGTATAAGAGACAGATAAGGATTTCTACAATGGCTTAAGGACAAACCAGTTGAGAAGTCGTGTGATTTCCAGGGCTATCTCGGCTGAGATACTTGTTACAGAGGACAATCTAAGGGATTATTATAATAAGCATCTTGATGAATTCAGAGAGGATGAGTACAGGCTACAGCAGATATTTATATCCAATAAAAAGAAGGATGCAAACAAGATTGCCTTAAAGGCCTATAGTCTATTACAAGAGGGAAAGGCCTTTGAGGATGTGGCACGGGAGTTCTCTGATGACCCTACAGCACCCTTAGGCGGTGACCTAGGCTATGTAAAGAAAGATGACTTAATACCTGAACTAAAAGAAGGCTTAAGTGTTATCATGCCAGGGACATATACCCATGTTATAAGGACACCTTATGGCTTCCATATACTTAAGCTCGTTCAGGAGAAGAAAGGCGACCTCATCCCCTATGAACAGGTAAAGGCAAGGATTCACGAGAGGATAGTCCAGATAGAATCTGAAAAAAGATACAAGGAATTTATAGAAAAGCTAAGAAAATCATCTTATATAGAGGTCAAGATCTGAAGAGGATACTCATTACTATGGGAGACCCTGCAGGTATCGGCGGGGAGATTATCTGTAAATCAATAAGGCATATAGGTAAGTCAAGTATACCAGTCATTATAGGCGATATGACAGCCATAAGGGATATGGAGTATAGGCTCTATGGTGCCAATAAGGTTGAATTCAAAGGATTTAAGGGGGGCACAAGAGGGGATATAGAATTTATAGATATGGGCATGATAAAGGGTATAGAATATGGTCTATCCAGAGAGATATACGGAAGGGCATCATATGAATATATAATGGAGGCCCTAAGGAATATAAAGGAAGGCAATGCAGTAGGCATGGTTACATGCCCTATAAACAAGGCATCCATCCGAAAGGCAGGTGTGGATTTCCCTGGACACACAGAGATACTGGCTGATTTCAGTCATACAAAAGAATATGTCATGATGATGGCCAACAGAAAGATGAGGATATCCCTTGTTACAATCCACATACCACTTAAGGATGTGCCAGGGATGATTACAAAAGACAGGGTATTTTCATGTATAAGGGTTACTGATAATGCCTTAAAGAGGCATTTTCGTATCAAAAATCCAAAGATAAAGGTATGCGGTCTAAACCCCCATGCAGGTGAGAACGGGCTTATGGGTAAAGAAGAGGCTGTAATCAAAGAGGCTATAGATTTAGCGGTATCAAAAGGGATAGATGCACATGGGCCATTCCCTGCTGATACGCTTTTTCATAAGGTTGACTGTGATGCATTCATTGCCATGTACCACGACCAGGGTTTAATACCTGTGAAGACATTGGATTTTAAAAGAACAGTTAATATTACCCTTGGCCTGCCTTTTGTGAGGACATCGCCAGGTCACGGCACAGGATTTGATATAGCTGGTAAGGGTATTGCAGACCCCACAGGCCTCATAGAGGCATACAGGGTTGCTGAGAAACTATCTTTATAGACTAAAGATAGACAACAGACTATAGACTAAGACTGAAAAAGAGCTCTAATAAGGCCTTGCAAGGGTCTTATAGAACCACTTATCTTTTTATCTGCGGTCTTTTTCCTGTCTTCATGTAGTGAAAATAATCATCTATTATGACCCTGTGGTCAAAGGCAATCTCTTCAGGGAGATGATCCTCTGTGAATACCTGGGCTGCTCTTGCATCATCCCTCCCTTTGAGTTCCCCTTTACCATCACCTATGAAGACCACTGATACTGTATGGAATCTTGGGTCCCTGTCAGGTTTTGAGTAAGAATAGAATTGTTCAAGGAGAACCACATCAAGGGAGGTCTCTTCCTTTGCCTCACGCACTGCGGCATCCTCAAGGGATTCTCCCATATCAACAAAGCCACCTGGGAGTGCCCAACCATGGGGATAGTTTTTTCTCTCAATAAGGACTATCCCTTCTTTATATCGTATAATTATGTCTATGGTAAGAAAAGGGGTTTTCAAATCAGCCATCTAATACCTCAAGATTAAAAGATAATATAAGTTCATTTACAAAGATATACCATTTGTGGTAATGAAAATGCAATTATGGATTTTGAATACATAATAGACAGCCATTCCCACTGGGGACCATCTATTACACTCGGTGTGGATGTAACAACAAGAGAACTCCAGAGCCAGCAAAAGGATTCAGGGGTGACCCATGTATTTATAATACCCTTTCCATCAACGGCAATAGACAGCAATGAGATAAATGTCCGTCTCCTGGAAGAGACAAAAAGGGTAAGAAATTTTGTACCCTATCATTACATAAGGGAGGACTATGATAGGGATGGTTTTGACCCTATCCCTGATGGATACTATGGCGGTAAATGGCACTGGATGAGGGGATGGCAGGATTCTGCATCCAACTACAGGGTACTTGAGGATAAGGCTCTACCAGGATTGATTGAGAAGATAAAAAAGACAGATAAACCTGTTATCTTTGAAGAGGAGCTTAGATTTACAGAGATATTTGTTGAGATGGCAGAGGGCATGAAGATTATAATACCCCATCTTGGTCTTTTAGGTGGTAACCCCATATCCTTTTTGAGGAGCTTCAAAGATAAAGAAAACATATATTTTGACACAGCCCTTGGCTCTCAGGGAGATATACTGAAATTCGTAGAGACCGTAGGCCCTCACAGGGTCATCTTTGGTTCTGATGTGCCTTTTGGTTATATGAGGAGCGAGCTTTCAAAGGTCTTGTCCCTGCCTGTATCCCGTGAAGACAAAGAACTAATCCTTTATAAAAACATAATGAACCTTGCACGATTTAACCCTAATGTGTAAATTCTCCGCACATTTGGGTGTTTTTTATCCATCTTGGGCTACAATTATATAACGGGAGGTTTAGACTAATTCTCTTAGGTAAACTTAAAAATTAATGAAATAATATATAAAGGATTATCAGAGATATAAAAAAGGCTATTTATGTGAGTTTTTTGATTTATTTTAAAACTGAAAAGATTCTATTAAGCTGCTGCCAGGACCTTATCTTCAAGCCTCTGAACCCTTATAAGGACATCATCAATTACTTCTTTCTGTGAGAGGGCCTTATTTAAATCACCTCTTATGTTTGCCACTACCATGTGGAGGTCATCTATTCTTTTGTTTGTATCATCTATCCTTTTGTTGGTCTCATCTATTCTCTGGGTATTGAGCATGATTTCCTGTTTTAGCTCCACCCTCAGGTCATCTATTCTTTTGTTTGTATCATCTATCTTTTTGTTTGTCTCATCTATTCTCTGGGTATTTTGCATTATCTCCTGTTTTAGCTCCACCCTCAGGTCATCTATTCTTTTGTTTGTATCATCTATTCTCTGGGTGTTGAGCATGATCTCCTGTTTTAATTCTATCCTCAGGTCTTTTATATCAGTTTCGATTTTAGACATCCTTGATTCTAAGCCATTCATCCTCGATTCAATGCCGTTCATCCTTGCATTCATGGATTCTATGGCCAAGGTGAAACCTTGCAGTTGACCTGTTACAGTGGATTTGAAGTCTTTTAGTTCCTCCTTTATTTCGCCTACCACCATATCCTTTATCTTTTCGGCTATCTTTTCCCAGTCCATAGAGCCTCCAGGGGGTTTCATTGAATTATATCACAATTAAGAAACC
>JAOAHW010000114.1 GCA_026415015.1 Syntrophorhabdaceae bacterium | reverse complement strand
AGACAATACAATATACTGTCAAGGCCAGGTCTACAGTGTGCTCCATCAGCCCACAGGACCATAGGGAGTTTTCCTGAAGGTACAGTGCGTTTTAGCTTTGGTATATTCACCACAGAGGATGAGATAAAAAAAGCTGCTGAGGCAATAGACAATATAGCCTCAGACAGAGTCAAATAAGACTGTGAGGAGCTTATTATGGCAGAGATTATAGACGCAAGGGGACTTGCATGCCCCCAACCTGTATTATTAACAAAAAAGGCATTAGAGACAAAAAAAGATATCATCGTCCTTGTGGACAATGAAACAGCCCTTGAAAATGTAAAGAGGTTTGCCATAAATTCAGGCTGTCATGTCAGTGTAATAGAAGAAACAGGCGATCTTTTCAGTATAAATATTATAAAGCCACAAGGGGTGGAGCTAAAAGAGATTGGGCAAGAAGAGATTGCATGCACTATAGAAAAAAAGCCCCCTTCAGAAGGGCCTACAGTAATAGTTATGGCATCAAATACAATGGGTTCAGGCGATGATGAACTGGGCACAGTCCTTCTGAGGTCCTTTGTCCACACCTTGACTGAAATGGAAAAAAGACCTGATGTAATTATTTTATATAATTCAGGGGTCAAGCTGGCAATAGAGGGTTCAGATGTATTACATGATTTAAAAAGATTAGAGGAAGTTGGGGTTAAAATACTTGTCTGCGGGACCTGTCTAAATTTTTTCAATGTAAAAGAGCATTTGAGGGCAGGGGTGGTATCAAATATGTATGATATAACCGATACATTGCTCAAGGCAGAAAGGATTGTTAAACCATAAAAATAGATGCTTAATTTCAATATCAACCAAATCACTTGACAAACCAGCAATATAACTATAACTTTATCCATACAATTACAGGAGGCACAATATGAAGAAGATAACCCTTATAATTCTGTCCCTTATGCTTTTTGCATGCTCTGGGTCTATTGTCCATACAATAAATTTTGCAAAGGATTTTGACAAAACAAAGATAAACAGGATAGCCGTACTCAATTTTAACAGGGCAGCGGGCGTTAATGTATCCAGTGAACTCCTTGTTGATAAATTCACAGCAGCGCTCATAGGTACCCCTTACAAGCTTGTTGAAAGGGCTGAACTCCAGAAGGTCCTCCAGGAGGCAACCTTCCAGCACTCAGATTCTGGTATTGTAGATGAGAGCACAAAGGAGAAACTGAGACAACTCGGTGCAGACACCATATTGACAGGGACGCTTCACAAATATTCAGAGAATAAGGATTCAAGGGGTTTTGTTTTGAATGCAGAGGTATATCTTACTGCCAAGATGATAAAGGTTGAGACCGGCGAGGTCTTATGGTCAGCAGAGATATTAAAACAATCTAAGGCAAAAAATATTGGTGAAAAACCAAAATATGGAATAGGAGGAGAACAGGAGGCAGCATCAGCAGGCAAGCTCTTGGATGACATCATAAAGGACATGGCATCATCTCTTAAGGAAAAGAAATACCTTATACTTTAAAAAAGGAGTCATACAATGACAAAGGAAGATGTTTTAAGGATATCACGAGAGAAGGATGTAAGATTTATCAAATTGTGGTTTACAGATCTCCTTGGCTTTGCAAAGAGCTTTAGCATAACAATAGATGAGTTAGAAGGTGCGCTGAATGAGGGCATGGGTTTTGATGGTTCATCCATTCAGGGTTTTGCAAGGATAGACGAAAGTGACATGCTTGCAAAACCCGACCCATCCACATTTACTATACTGCCTTATAGACCCAAGGATAGCGCGGTTGTTGCAAAGATGTTCTGCGATATATATGAACCTGATGGAACGCCCTATAAAGGTGACCCCAGGTTTGTTTTAAAAAGAAATCTAAAGGTAGCACAGGATATGGGGTATAGCTTTTATGTGGGGCCTGAGCTGGAGTACTTTTATTTTAAGACAGACAAAGACACAGAGATACTGGATAATGGCGGGTATTTTGATGTCACCACCCTTGATGAGGCAACAGACCTAAGAAGGGATACAATACTGATGCTGGAACAGATGGGTATCAAGGTGGAATACAGCCATCATGAGGTAGCACCCTCCCAGCACGAGATAGACTTAAGGTATACCGAGGCCCTCCAGATGGCAGATCATACCATTACATACAGGATAGTGGTCAAAGAGGTGGCGAAAAAATACGGCGTATATGCCACATTTATGCCAAAACCTATTTTTGGGGTAAATGGCAGCGGTATGCATGTCCACCAGTCTTTGTTTCAAGGCAGCAAAAATGCCTTCTATGACGCCAATGATAAGTATTTTCTCTCAGATGTAGCCAAATGGTATATAGCAGGCCTACTGCGACATGCCAGGGAGATTACCCTGCTTACAAGCCAGTGGGTCAATTCATACAAGAGACTCGTCCCGGGTTATGAGGCACCAGTATATATTGCCTGGGCAAGGAGAAACAGCTCAACCCTTGTGAGGGTTCCACTTTACAAACCTGCGAAAGAAAAGGCCACAAGTGCAGAATACAGGAGCCCTGACCCAGCCTGTAACCCATACATTGCATTTTATGCCATGTTAAGGGGAGGTCTGGAAGGTATAAAGAACAAATAC
>JAOAHW010000092.1 GCA_026415015.1 Syntrophorhabdaceae bacterium | reverse complement strand
AAAAGCATTGCCAGTCCTTCCAATGCATAGTATTCACATTGAAGGGGGATGATGACAAAATCAGATGCCACAAGGGAGTTTATTGTCAAAAGCCCCAAAGAGGGGGGGCAGTCTATAAAGATGTAGTTGTATTCTTTTCTTATCTCCTTTAGTGCCTCTCTAAGAACAAACTCCCTGTTATCAATATCAAGGAGTTCTACCTCTGCGCCTATCAAATCAGGGTGGGCAGGGAGTATATCAAGGAAGGGGACCTCTGTTTTCTTAATGACCTCTTTTATGGATCTTTTGCCTATAAGGACATGGTACAGGTGTCCATATAGACCATTATATGTGACACCAAGCCCTGTTGTGGCATTGCACTGGGGGTCCATATCAATTATTAATGTCTTCTTCTCTGCCACTGCAACTGAGGCAGATAGATTTACAGCGGTTGTGGTCTTGCCTACCCCACCTTTTTGATTTGCCAGTGAGATCACCATGGAATATTATAAAATAACATAAATATATTCATGTGTAAAATCGAAAGGATAAAAATCAGCATTCATCTTTCAGGGCTGTCTCCAGGTAATATTCAAGGGTCTTTCTCAGTGCGGTCTCTAAGTCAACCTTAGGCTCCCAGCCTAAAAGCCTCTTTGCCTTTTTCACAGATGGGACCCTCCTGTCTATATCCTGATAGCCCTCGCCATAGAATTCCTTTGAATATACCTCAATAATATCTGATTGTTTTGTGTTCTTCTTTTTAGAGGGATGCTCCTCGAATAGCTGTTTAAGTTTATATGCAAGTTCCTTTATAGTGGCCTCGTTATTGGGATTACCTATATTGAATATCTCGCCATTGCAGTTATTATCTTTGTTCTCAATGATCTTTATAAGGCACTCTATCCCGTCATCTATGTATGTAAAACACCTCCTCTGACTGCCACCATCCACAAGCCTGATAGGTTCACCGAGGAGGAGGCTGCTTATGAATTGTGTCACTACCCTTGAGCTGCCCTCTTTTTCAGGGTCTGATGTGAGTTCATCCAGTTTTGGGCCTATCCAGTTAAATGGTCGAAATAGTGTGAATTTCAGGCCATGCTGAAAGCCATAGGCCCAGATGACCCTGTCAAGGAGCTGTTTTGATGCACTGTATATCCATCTCTGTTTTCTTATAGGCCCAAGGATGAGGTTGCTCTCATCTTCATCAAATTCTTGGTCATGACACATACCATAGACCTCTGAGGTAGAGGGGAACAATAACCTCTTTCTGTATTTTACACAGAGTCTTACAACCTTCAAGTTCTCTTCAAAGTCAAGCTCAAAGACCTTTAAAGGTTCTCTTACATATGTAGCAGGTGTTGCTATAGCAACAAGGGGCATTATGATGTCGCATTTCTTGACATGATACTCTATCCACTCCCTGTTTATACTTATATCGCCTTCTACAAAGTGGAAACGTTCGTTTCCAAGGCAGGTATTTATTTTATCTGCCCTTATATCCATGCCATATATCTCCCAGTCAGTGTCCTTAAGTATCCTTGCTGCGAGGCTGTTGCCTATAAAGCCATTTACACCGAGTATCAGTATCTTCAATTTTTACCTCCCAGTATTTTATTTTCTATTTTGTAGGTTGCTGCAAACATCTCTCCGTCCATCTCTTCGTCTCCTTCAAGCTGAACCCTAATCAGCCTCAACATGCCTTTACCAGTAGATACAACACAGGGGTCTTTGGATACAACAGTCCCAGGTCTTAGATGACATTCCCCTTCTACAGGTATGGCCCACCATATATATAATTTTTTCCCGTCCAGATATGTGAATGCCCCTGGATAAGGATGTGTCACAGCCCTTATGAGATTGTAGATGGAGACATTGTCTTTATCCCATGATATAATCCCATCCTCAGGTCTCCTACCACCAAAATAGGATGATTCTCCTTTCTGTGGTATCCTTTCAAATACACCTTTATCTAATTTGGGCAGGGTCTGCCTCATTAATGCCCTTGCCGCATATGCCATCTTTAAAAATAGTGTCTTTGCAGTGTCATCAAAGGCAATATCTACCTCTTTCTGGGCAACTATATCCCCTGCATCAGGTTTTTCAACCATATAGTGTAATGTGACGCCTGTCTTTTTCTCCCCTGCTATGATGACCCAGTTAACAGGTGCCCTGCCTCTATATTTGGGCAGTAGTGAGCCGTGGAGATTAAATGCACCTATCCTTGGGATCTCTATTATATCCATAGGTATCATATTTCTGTAATAAAAGGAGAATATGACATCAGGGGCCATAGATTTTATCATCTCAGGCCATTTTGGGTCTTTAAGGTTTTCAGGGGTATATACAGGGATTGCATTTTTTTCTGCAATCTCCACAGGTCTTCTAAACCATACCTCTTCTTTAGGGTCATCCCTGTGGGTGAATAGTGCTTTAACCTCCACACCGTAGTCTATGAGTTCCTGAAGACACACATAACCTATCTCGTGATAACCGAATACAACCGCCTTCACAGGAGCTCCCTTTTTACGATAAACCTTGGTCTTCTCCTCACCTCTTGGTATATCCTGCCTATGTATTCACCTATTAATCCCAAAGCCAGTATCTGGATACCTATAAAGAAAAACAGTATAGCAAATAAAGTGAATAACCCTTCTGACTCAGGTCCTACTATGAGCCTCCTGATAAAGAGGAATATGGCAAAAGATACACCTAAAAGGGCAATTACAATGCCCACCATGCCTATAAACTGTATAGGCAGAAGGGAAAAGTTTGTCATGAGGTCAAAATTCAGTCTGAACAGTTTCATAATGCTGTATTTGGTCTTTCCCTTTTTTCTCTCCTCATGTTCTACCTCTATCTCTGTTATCTTCTTTGCAAATGTGTTTGCCAGTGCTGGTATAAAACTCGATGATTCAGGACACATCTTCATATATTCCACTATATCATTTCTATATGCCCTCAACATGCAACCATAATCCCTAAGCTTCACACCAACAAGCCTTGCTGTAATCTTATTAACTATAAAAGATGGTATCTTCCTGAAGAGGGAGTCTTTTCTGTTTTTTCTGTATGTCCCCACAACCTCGTAACCCTCCTCCATCTTTGAAACGAGCTTTGGTATCTCCTCAGGGGGGTTCTGGAGGTCAGCGTCTATGGTTATTATTATATCGCCCTTTGCATATTCAAAGCCACCAAAGAGTGCCATGTGTTGTCCATAATTCCTGTTGAATTCTATTATTTTTACTTTACTGTTTTCCCTGTGGAATTTCTCAAGCAGATAAGGTGTCTTATCTGTACTACCGTCGTTAATGTAGATTATCTCATAGGGTTTTTTCATGCCCTCCATTACCTTAAGAAGACGTTCGTTGAGCTCTAACAGTGATTCTTCCTCATTTAAGACAGGAATCAAAACAGATATATAGGGTTTATCTTCCATATTACCTCACCATAAAAAATCAAAATTTATATAAAATAATTCACCTTTTATTCACGTAAAAGGTGTATCTCTCTTTTTCATAGCGTGCCTTCCCTGCTACATAAAAACCTGAATCAAGTTCTTTTTTCATAGTAGCAGGCACCTCGTCATCCTCAACAATGAGGAGTATATCATTTTTTTTGCCTTTTATCTCTTTTATGTCTGTCAATGTCTTTACAGGCCTCCCTATATAGAATATGAGTCCTGCTGAAGAAAAACCATAAGAGTATATCTCTTTACCTTTTTCAATCCCTTTTAGTCTATCTGTAATAAGCCTCGGTGACTTCAATGCCCTATCCATAAGGGGCATATAAAAAGAGTTATAGAAAAAGCCCATTATTGTAAGATAGAGGATAAAACTGATTAACAGGCCCTTTTCCTTTTTTTTATAGAGCATGTATATTTGAATAAGACCCACAATCAATAATATGCTTATAAAGATATAGAATCTGGGGAGGTTCTTTTTTAATTCCGTTAAAATAAGAGGTGGTATAAAGTCAAAGGAGAAGACAGAGGCAACAGGCAAAAGAAAAAGGATAAGCATAAAGAACCACAAGATAGTTCTGGTCCATCCTGTCTTCACAATCCATGACCATCTGTCCTTTATATAGAGGCCGCATATGAGACCGCATGCAGGATAAAGGGATAGTAGATATATTGCCCTTTTGCTCTTAGAGAATTCATAGAATAGAAATGTTGAAAAAAACCATATAATTGGTAGCCACATCCTTTTTTTGAAGGCATAAAAGAGGGCAAAGGGGAATATGAGGCTCCATGGTAGGAGATTGAAAAATAATTTGTGAAAATAATACAGAGATGACTCTATATGGTCAAAGGCATTTGTATATCTTGTTATGTTCTGCCTTAATATAAATTCCCTGAAATATTCATCTCCAGCAAGGAGAAACCATATAGATGCCAGGCCAGAGGCAACAATACAGCCTGCCAGAAGGGGAAAGAAAAATCTTTTAAGCCTCTTCTGCGATATAAGATAAAAAAATGTAGTCATCACAGGTATGGCAAGCCCTGCAGGTCCTTTAGTTAAAATCCCCAGGCCAGCTGGTATAAAAGAAAGGATAAACAAGAGGGGTCTGTCTTTTTTTATGGTTATATAGTTGAGAAAGATAGTCAGACCTATAAAGAATGCAAAGGTCATATCCATGACTGATTCCCTTGCATTGGAGAGAAATTGATAGTTCGTGGCAAGGACAATAGCAGACAAAAGACCGCAATATCTATCTACAATCATAGAACCTAATGAATATGTAATTAACAGTAGCAGGGTAGCAGAGGCAGCAGCAGGTATCCTTGATGTAGCCTCATCCAACTTACCCTTTATCTTTGACGAAATGATTATCATCCAGGGATAAAATGGTGGCTTTTCAAGGTATGGTCGACCATTGAGATAGGGATGGATATAATCGCCCCTCTCCATCATCTCCCTTGCCATTATTGCCTGTCTTGGTTCATCAGGGTCCCACAGGGCAACCCCTCCAAGATTATTAAAAAAAAGAAGGTATGAAATACCGAGTATTATTAAAATCTTCATCTTTTCCTTTGCTTTTATGGAAAGCTAAATTTAATGTTTATATGATAATATTTAGGATTTTTCAAGTTTCAAGTTTGATAAAAAGTAATAAATACTATCCCAACCACCAATTACAGTCAATATAAAATGCCACATATAGATTTAATTTTTATTGACACAGATAATATAATTAATTAATATATTCGCATAAACGAATGAATGAATAAACGGAGTTTTAATGGAAAAGATAGCCCTTATTTACAAAGCCCTCTCTGAGGAGATAAGACTAAGGATAGTTATGCTACTTATGCACGGTGAACTCTGTGTGTGTGATCTCATGGAAATATTCGGGGAAACACAGTCAAAGATTTCAAGACATCTTGCATATCTCAAGCATTCTGGTTTTGTACAGAGTAGACGCGTTGGTACATGGATGCACTATTCTTTAAAAGAGCATATGGATAGCACTATTGAGGCTCAGATTGCCTTTATGAGGGAACGCTTTTCAGAGATGGATATCTTTATAGATGATTTAAAAAAGATGGAAGAGGTAAAAAGACTTAAACTTTGCGAAGATTCCAAATCAGTTGTATGTAAAAAAAAGGCAAAGTAGAATAAATATTAAGGAGCCAATCAATGACAAAAGAACATCTGGGACAACAGCTATCTTTTCTCGACAGATTTTTAACATTCTGGATTTTCCTTGCCATGTTCGTTGGAGTAGGATGGGGATATGTATTTCCAGGGGTTGTTAATTTCTGGAATCAGTTCCAGTCAGGCACAACCAACATACCTATTGCCATAGGATTAATCCTCATGATGTATCCACCCCTTGCAAAGGTTAGATATGAGGAGCTTGGAGAGGTATTTAAAAACTGGAAGGTCCTCCTTCTATCTCTTATACAAAACTGGGTGGTAGGCCCAATTCTCATGTTCGTACTGGCCATTGTTTTTTTAAGGGGGTACCCGGATTATATGGTAGGTCTTATAATGATCGGCCTTGCCCGTTGCATTGCCATGGTCATTGTATGGAACGACCTCGCAAAAGGCGATACAGAATACTGTGCAGGTCTTGTGGCCTTCAACTCCATCTTTCAGGTTCTCTTTTTTTCAGTCTATGCCTATATCTTTATAACTGTTCTTCCTCCCCTTATAGGATTAAAAGGGGTTGTAGTGAACATTACCATAGGCCAGATTGCAGAGAGCGTATTTATCTACCTCGGTATACCTTTTATCGCAGGCATTATCACACGATTCGTACTCATAAAATTAAAAGATAAACTATGGTACCATGAGAAATTCATACCAAAAATAAGCCCAATAACCCTTATTGCACTGCTTTTTACTATCCTTGTTATGTTCTCCCTCAAGGGCGAGTACATTGTAAAAATTCCCCTCGATGTGATAAGGATTGCCATTCCCTTGCTTGTATATTTTATTGTAATGTTTATTGTTTCATTCTATATGAGCGGTAAAACAGGTGCCCACTATGGTCAGGCTGCAACACTCTCTTTCACTGCCGCATCTAATAACTTTGAGCTTGCCATAGCCGTTGCTGTTGCAGTATTTGGCATCAATTCCGGTCAGGCTTTTGCTGCTGTGATAGGACCACTTGTTGAGGTGCCTGTGCTTATAAACTTGGTCCATCTTTCCCTATGGATTAAGAGAAGATACTTTCCCTATGCAGTAGAGACACCACTTGGAGTCTGTTATTATACTTGCAGGAAGTAATTTTAAGTAGAAGAGAAGGTATTAAGAAAGATTACAAAAGGGGTCTTACACTTTATTTTATCAGTGTCTTTTGCTTTTTTTATAACTTAAAGATACTTGTTGTCAGAAAAGTCTTCTTTGGTAACTCATTTTTGTATGTCTTCTTTTTCAGAAGGATTGTCAGAAGTCGGTGCTATTGCATGTTCCCTGTCGTGTGTCTCTACGAACTCTTGGTATTCTTTCATTAGGACGTCTCTGTATTCCCTTCTTATTACCTCTGATTCGGATATGTAGTTACCCATAGCCTCAAGTCCAGCAATGATCTCGTCTATGGTCTCTCTTGTCGGTCTTTTACCTACAGAATAGAGTTCTGCCATTATCTCGTGAAGGTTACTTAAGGCTATTTGGGTACCGTCTACAAATCTTATCGTCTTCCGACTAACTGTCGGTGCATTGGGGTCAACTCAGGTAACTCACCCTACTACTTTAAAAAGAGACATAATAGAACCTCCTGGTTCAGACTATTCATTTTACACCCTTATGCCTTTTGGACAAAATTTGTTTTGTTCTTGGATTTCATAAATACCCCACTGCTTGAGGTTGGATACTTTTTAAAAGCGTCCCCAGGGGGCTTTGAACCCCCGTTGCCGGCTTGAAAGGCCAGTGTCCTAGGCCAGGCTAGACGATGGGGACGTGAAAATATGGGCCGTGCAAGACTTGAACTTGCGACTCTCTGCTTAAAAGGCAGATACTCTACCGACCTGAGTTAACGGCCCGCAAGGCTATTAAGATATGAAAATTTTTTGTTATTGTCAAGGTTTAATTAAAAGTGATAATATAGTGTATTAAGGAGTAGTAGGAGGGGTTATGGAAGAAAAAGAGATTGGAAAGGTAGTGAGGTATTTTTCCAAAATAGGGATTGCTGCCATCAGGATAACACAGGGTGAACTAAAGATAGGAGACAAGATTAGGATAAAAGGTAGCTCCACAGACTTTGATCAGATTGTTGAATCCATGCAGATAGAGCATCAATTTGTGGAAAAGGCAGAGGCAGGTAATGATGTGGGGATAAAGGTCAAGGAAAAGGTAAGGGAGAACGACAAGATCTATATTTCAAAATAAAGCATACTAAAGTCGTCGCCTAAAGGCGAGAATTTTTCTCTCATTCTCAGAGGGAGACAATAGAACAGCCTTAAAAAGCATGGATTGATTATTGTGAAGAGATTTTCGTCAGTTTTTCTTGATAGTTCATTCAATAGTTGGTATATTTACCAACAAGGAAACTAACTGATATGATTACCTTTGAAGAGGCAGAAATAAGGGCAAGGATAATAAAAGCACTCTCTCATCCTGTGAGGCTTATGATAGTTGAGCTATTGAAAGATGGTGAGCTACCCTTTTCTAAGATCAATGAGGTCTTTGAATCAGATAAGTCAACGGTTTCAAAACACCTCCTTGTCCTCAAAGAGGCAGGCATAGTCTCATCAAGAAAAAGCGGGCTTGACATGATATACAGGCTTGAGATGCCCTGTGTAACAGATTTTTTTAACTGCATAACAGCCGTGATAGAGAACAACATAAAAAAACAGCAGATTTGTCTCTGCAGATGACATTATTTTTTTGAGGACTTGTTGGCATATTTACCAACTTACCACTAAAATGAGGTAAACTATGAAAGATAGATATAAGTTTATACTTGTTCTTTTTGTATTTGCTGCAGCATACTTCATCCCCCTTGAAACCATAAGGGTTCAGAAGGCAATCCTTGAATCATTTTACATGCTTCAGGACTATGCACAGAAACATGTGCTTTTGTGTCTTGTCCCTGCATTTTTTATAGCTGGTGCAATATCTGTGTTTGTGTCGCAGACATCGGTAATGAAATATCTTGGACCACTGGCAAATAAGTTTCTGTCCTATTCTGTTGCATCTGTATCAGGGACAATCCTTGCAGTCTGTTCATGCACTGTCCTGCCTCTCTTTGCAGGTATATATCGTATGGGTGCAGGCATTGGTCCAGCAACAGCATTCCTCTATTCAGGCCCTGCCATAAATGTCCTTGCCATAGTGCTCTCTGCAAAGGTGTTAGGGTGGCAGATAGGCCTTGCCAGGGCAGTAGGCTCTATTGCATTTGCATATCTTATTGGACTACTTATGTCCTTTATTTTCAGGAATGATGAGGTGGAGAAGAAAAAGGTCCAGATGGTAATGCCATCAGAAGAACCGCCCCTTAGATTATGGCAACAGACAGTTTATATGGCATCTATGATAGGTGTCCTTGTCTTTGCCAACTGGGCTAAACCACAGATACAGGAAGGAGTCTGGGTTTTTGTTTATAGTATTAAATGGTATATCACAGGTGCCTTTGGCCTACTCTTTACCTATACCTATATAAGATGGCTCAAGGCAAGATGGATGATATCTTTAGTAGGTATCCTTATTGTAACAGCCCTTGCTATAATTTTTCCCAATTATCCTCTACTATCCTTCTCAGCTGGTATAGTATTTCTCATATATTCTGGCAAGACATCATCGGATATGACAAAGAACTGGATAGATTCCACATGGTCTTTTACACTTATGATACTCCCATTATTATTTGGTGGTGTCCTTGTGGCAGGGTTTCTACTCGGCATGCCTGGAGGTGATAATGGTATTATACCTAATGCCTGGATAGCTTGGCTTGTAGGGGGGAATTCCTTGTGGGCAAACCTCCTTGCCTCTGTTGTGGGTGCCCTTATGTATTTTGCAACGCTAACAGAGGTACCTATTGTCCAGGGACTTTTGGGTTCTGGTATGGGTAAGGGGCCTGCCCTGGCACTTCTTCTTGCAGGACCTGCCCTATCGCTGCCAAATATGATAGTTATAAGGACAATCTTAGGGACAAAAAAGGCTTTTGTATTTTTCATCCTTGTTATTGGACTTTCAACTTTAGCAGGTGTATTATTTGGATGGATGACTGAATAAAAAGTGTTAAAATCTAATCAATTTTGAACATTAAACATTAATCTTTGGAGGTGTTATATGAAGATCCAGATACTCGGGACAGGCTGTGCCAAATGTATAAAGCTCGCAGAGAACGCAGAGCAGGCAGCAAGAGAAAAGGGTGTCCCGTTTGAGCTTGAGAAGATAACAGATATTAATAAAATAATGGATTTTGGGGTTATGTTTACACCAGGTCTGGCAATAGATGGTCAGGTAAAAAGCGTGGGCAAGGTTCTATCTGTAGAAGAGATAAAAAAGATGTTATAAAATTAGTTCAGGGGGTTTTATGTTAGAGGAAAAAGATATATGTTGCAGTGGCAAGGCAAAAAAGATTATCCTGTCATGTGCTGGTGGTTCAAATGTGGGACAGATATCTAACAGTATAATGATAGAACTGGATAAAAAAGGTGTGGGCAATGCATTCTGTCTTGCAGGCATAGGTGGTGACTTATCAGGATTCATAGAGAGTGCAAGGTCAGCGGATCTCATTGTAATCGATGGTTGCCCTGTGGGTTGTGCCAAAAAGGTCTTAGAGAGACATGGTATAAGACCTTCAGACTATTATATTGTGACAGAATTAGGTATTGAGAAAAACCACAATTTTGATAGGTTAAAAGAGGAGACAGAGGCTGTGCTATCAAAGTTCCTGTAAAAAACTTTTATAAAATGCATAAAGAGACTATTGAAGTTTTTCTAAACAGATATAGATACATACTAACAGTTGTCCTCTGTCTTGCCGGAATAGGTATAGAGATCTACTACAGCATATGTGATGAAGCATGTTCATATCTCACGGGCAACCTGTTCAATATCCCCCTTGAATACATAGGCATAGGTTATATGATACTGCTTATAATTCTTGTTATTTTGAAGAAAGGGCTGCTACTTGTAATGTCGCTCTCCGCAGGAATAGGCATTGAGTTTTATCTAGTAGGTTTTCAGATATGGCATCGTGTGTACTGCCCTTATTGTCTTGCCTTTGGAGGTATACTTATGGTTACATTTTTATTGAATTTCACTATAAGACTTAAAAAACTTGCAATTTTATGCGCTGTTATAGGCCTTATCTTCTTTGCTATCTTTTTTAAAGGCACTGCAACACCTCTTTATGCTGCTGATCTTCCCATCCCTGAATTTGGAAAGGGAACCATAAGGGTTAGATTATACACAGATTATTTCTGTCCACCCTGCAGAGCAATGGAACCAAAAATAGAGCCTATACTAACAGACCTTGTGAAGAACAATACAATAAATCTTACCTTTATTGATACCCCTTCTTCGAGCACATCAGCCATGTATGCCCGATATTTTCTCTTTATAATGAAAGAGAGAAGGGATTTTGAACATGCCCTCCTTGCCCGCTCAGTTCTTATAGGTGCGGCCTTAAAAAAGATAAGAGATCAAGCAAAACTCGAGGATTATCTCAAGGATAAATGGTTGATCTACAAACCCTTTGATACAAAGCCTGTCTTTGATATAATGAACAGTTATCTTAAGGCAGATCGCATAAATGCAACACCCACATGTGTTATAGAAAACCAGGAAAGAAAAGAGATACACGTGGGAGGGGTAGAGATAATAAAGGCCCTTGAAAATATAAATAAAAAATTACAAAAATAAAAGCCTTCTGAAATGAGCTGAAACCGTATTTTTATTGACTCATATTCAATAGTGAGATATAAGAAAAAACCGAGCCGCTATGGATCTCGTTATCTCAATAAAAAAAATCTTTCTCCGTGACCTTACGCCACAGCGTATATTTGTACTTAGTTTTCTTTTTATAATCATGATGGGCAGCATACTCTTATGGATGCCATTCTCAGCGGCAAAAAAACAGCTAACCTTTGTAGATGCCTTATTTACATCTGTATCTGCTGTATGTGTTACAGGGCTTACAGTAATAGATATTGGTTCAGACCTCTCTTTTACAGGCCAGATAATCACAATGCTCCTTTTCCAGAGTGGTGGTCTGGGTATTATAACCTTTTCTGCATTCTTTTTTCATCTAATGGGTCTTAGCACATCCTTCAAGGGAAGAGAGATCGTACAGACTTCCTTTCTCCCATCACCAAGGAGAGACTTTCAGATAATCCTCAAGTATGTATTTTTATCTACTTTAACTATAGAGTCCATAGGTGCGTTAGTGCTTCTCTTTGTTTTTTCAAGAGATTTACCCATGGGCAAGGCAGTCTATTATAGTATATACCATGCCATATCTGCCTTTTGTAACTGCGGCTATTCGCTCTTTACAGACAGCCTTATGAGATACAAATGCGATGTCATAGCTAATATAACTATCATGATGCTTATTATCCTTGGTGGCATAGGATTTGCTGTTCAACTGGAGATCCTTTCATTTTTTAAAGGCATAAAGAAAAGATTATCCCTTCACACAAAGATAGTTATTATAACAACAGCTATCCTTATCTTATCAGGGGCAGCATTTTTTTTTATATTTGAAAATAATTTTGTCATTAAGGATGCCCCTTTACCCACGAAGGTACTCGTTTCTCTGTTCCAGTCTGTTACTGCAAGGACAGCAGGATTCAATACTGTTGATATAGGGCTATTAACAAATGACACAATCCTCGTCTTAATGATACTCATGTTTATTGGTGCATCTCCTGGTTCTGCAGGTGGAGGTATTAAAACAACAAGCTTTTCAGTCCTTTTTTTGCTTCTATGGAGTCGATTAAGGGGCCATGAAGAGGTCAATGTAATGAACAGGACAATACCAAAAGAATTAATAAGCAGAACCATCTCCATCATATTCGCATCAATCTTTTCCATCGCCATAATCACATCTGTTTTGCTTTTTGCAGGGGAGACAAAACAACCACTTCAGGATAGGCATCTATTTGTGGAGTATCTATTCGACACAGTTTCTGCCTTTGCAACTGCAGGGCTTTCTATGGGTGTAACGCCACAGCTTAATAGCATACAGAAGATTGTCCTGTCCATCATGATGTTCACAGGGAGGGTTGGCCCACTTACCCTTGCCTTTTCTTTAAGCAGGAAACCTAAAAAAACAGTTATAGAGTATGCAGAGGAAAATATAATGGTTGGTTAAGGAGGCTTTATGCCTAGGGTTATAGTGATTGGATTGGGTATATTTGGTTACAATGTGGTGAAAAACCTTTTTGATGCAGGCATTGATGTCATTGCAGTAGACAAAAATAAAGAGGCTGTCCAGCATGCAAGGGACTGCTCTACAAAGGCAATCGTTGCTGACGCCACAGATAAAGAACTTATGGAATCCATAGGTATAAGAGAGGACGATATAGTCATAGTCTCTTTTGGTGAAGACCTGGCTGCAAGCACACTGCTTACCCTGCATTTGAAGCAGATGAAAGTAAAAAATATTATTGTAAAGGCACCTAATGATGAACACAGGCTTGTACTGGAAAAAGTAGGTGCCACAGAGGTTATAATCCCTGAAAAAGATATGGCCACAAAGGTAGCAAGGAGTCTTGTGGCGCCTAATCTCATAGACTACATCCCCATAGCAGATGATTATATTATTTGCGAGGTTGCCCCATCAAAAAATTTTATAGGCAAGTCATTAAGGGAGATCCACATGAGGAGCAACTATGGCGTAGATGTCATAGCCTTCAAAGATACCCTCACTGACAAGGTACATATGGTAAACCCTGACTACCGTATAAAGGATAGCGATGTCCTTGTTGTCATAGGAAAGACAAAGAACATTGAGAAATTAAAATAAATAATTGACTTTTATGACAAAAAAAGAGAAAATGCCCGATACTTTGAAATAGGTTGAAAAGGGGCACAAGCCCTTGGAATATTAAAAAAAATAATTAAAGATGAGGTGCCTTATGGTTATGGCCATACCAGAAAAGACAGTATTTGAAACAAATCAGGAGATTGACGGGCTCAGTCCGGCAATGATAGAGGAAGAGATGAATAAACTAAATAAAAACCAGCCTGAATTACTGTATTTTGTATTAACATCATTGGAAGAGATGGAAGATAATGCAAGAGAACTGGGGATCTATCTGTTCTTTGTCATATATAAGATATTCACAAAGGCATATGGAAGGATAAAGAAGGCCACATTTAAGGATATAGAGAGTTCCTATGATTATAATTTTGGCATAATGGAACACCTTGAAAAAGCAGATGAACAGTACATACTCGAGTTTGCCGAGAAAGAGGTGGTAAAACAACCAAATGTGATGAAATACCTTACCGAGACCCTCATGATGGAAGATCGGGAAGATGATTTTTACTTATCCACCGAGGACAAAGGTTTTCTATTTCTTATATTTCTGACTGTCATTGACATACTGGATAAAAAATCGAATAAAGTTATAATGGCATGAAGAAAGACCTTTTGCAAAGGTCTCAATCTATTAAATCCTGTATCTGTTCGTTATAGGCATCCTTCTGTCTCTGCCAAAGGCCTTTGGTGTAATCTTTATACCAGGGGGTGCCTGGCGCCTCTTATACTCGCTTAGATCTACCATGCGGAGTACCTGTTTTACTGTATCCACATCAAGACCCATAGAGACTATCTCATCCAGTTCTTTATCCTCTTCTATATATGCCTTCAGGATAGCATCGAGGATATCATAAGGTGGAAGGGTATCTGAATCCTTCTGGTTGGGTTTTAGCTCTGCTGTGGGTGCCTTTACAAGGACCCTTTCAGGTATGACATGACCTTTGGTGTTTCTGTAGCGGGCAAGTCTATAGACAAGGGTCTTAGGTACATCTTTAATTACGGCAAAACCATCAGCCATATCACCGTATAGTGTGGCATAGCCAACACTCATCTCTGACTTGTTCCCTGTAGTTAGGACAAGCCAGCCGAATTTATTAGATAGGGCCATTACAATATTTCCCCTAATCCTTGCCTGTATATTCTCCTCTGTTATATCCTCCTTCAGGCCTTTGAAGAATTCATCAAGGGATGAAATATAAGAGGTAAAGACAGGGTCTATTGGTATCTCAAGGACCTGGACATCCAGGTTTCCTGCAAGTTCATACACATCTTCCCGTGACTCCCTGGATGTAAAAGGAGATGGTAAAAATACACCTTTTACATTCTCACTGCCTATAGCATCACATGCAATAGTACATACAAGGGATGAGTCTATGCCTCCGCTTAACCCGATCACCACCTTACTGAATCCGTTTTTATATACATAGTCATTAAGACCAAGGATAAGGGCATTGTATATCTCAGCATCAGGTTCGAGGGGTATATAAGGTGGTAGCTCTACCTTTGGTCTATCCTTTTTAGGGGTCTTATCTGTAATCTCTATTACCCTGTGGGACCACTGCCTGGCTTTTTTCTGCTGGCTATCATATACCTTTGTAAGGTGAGACAGGGGTATTTCAACCGTGTAGAGCTCCTCCTTGAACTGATTAGCCCTTGCCATTATATATCCGTCCCTATCAACCACCATGCTACCACCATCAAAGACAAGCTCATCCTGTCCACCTACCATATTTGTATAGACAATGGCTATGTTATTATCCCTTGCCTGTTCTGTTATTATTGCCTCCCTTGTCTTTATCTTTCCTGCATGATATGGAGAGGCATTTATATTTAAGATCAAGGTTGCAGAAGCCATTGCCTGGAGCCTTGTGGGGCCCTCTTTAAACCATATGTCCTCACAGATATTGACACCAAATCTTAAAGACCCAAAGGCAAATACAATGGGTTCACCACCTGGCCTGAAATATCTCTTTTCGTCAAAAACGCCATAATTGGGAAGGAGCGCCTTGTGGTAGATGCCACAGACCAAACCCTTATACATAACTGCTGCTGCATTATATATCCTGTCCTCTTCCCTATTTATAAAACCGCATACCACAACCATCTGTCCCACTTTTTTAGATATGTCATACATGACATCTATGTTTTCCTGGACAAAATGGGGTTTGAGTACAAGGTCCTCAGGGGGATATCCTGTTATGGCAAGTTCAGGAAAGCACACAATATCAGCACCTATAGATTCTGCCTTATGGAGATATTCTATGATCTTGTTCTTATTGCCCCTTAGGTCCCCTACTGTGCAGTTTATCTGACCCATGGCTATCCTTATATTATCTGTCATATCTTGCCCCCAGATTATTGCAGATATTATTCAGGATATAATGCTCCTGTATGGCTGTTACATGGAGCTCCTCTTTCACAAGGGATAATATGGCATGGGCTGCTGCCTTTGCACCTGCTATGGTGGTAAAATAAGGGATGTTATAGACGAGTGCTGCCCTCCTTATATAGTATGAGTCCTTTGCAGACCTTGCCCCCCTTGGAATATTTATAATCATGGCGATCTCGTTGTTTTTTATCTTATCCACTGCATTGGGTCTGCCTTCTGTCATCTTTTTAACAACCTGGGCATCTATACCGTTTTCATTTAAAAATCTGGCGGTACCTTTTGTGGCTACTATGTTAAGACAGCATTCAGAGAGCATCTTTGCCGCAGATAGTATATGAGGCTTGTCATCGTCATTGACACTTATAAACACACTGCCTTTTATGGGAAGGGTGTAGCCTGCCCCTATCTGTGATTTTGCAAAGGCCCTGCCAAAATCACAATCAGTACCCATTACCTCTCCAGTGGATTTCATCTCAGGCCCCAGTATGGTATCCACCCCAGGGAATTTAATAAATGAGAATACAGCCTCCTTTACAGACGTGTAGGCAGGGACTATCTCCTCTTGTATACCCATATCTTTTAGCTTTTTGCCCACCATGAGTTTTGCAGCAATCTTTGCAAGGGGTCTGCCTGTAGCCTTGCTCACAAACGGTACAGTCCTTGATGCCCTGGGGTTCACCTCGAGGATATATATCTCACCATCTTTTACTGCATACTGACAGTTCATAAGTCCAACTACATCCAATTCCTTTGCCAGGAGTATGGTCTGTCTCTTTATCTCTGCTGTGACCTCATGAGAAAGTGAATAGGGAGGTATAGAACAGGCAGAATCTCCAGAGTGGATCCCTGCCTCCTCTATGTGTTCCATAATACCGCCTATCACCACATCCTCGCCATCACATAAGGCATCTACATCTACTTCAATGGCATTTTCAAGAAACCTATCTATGAGGATGGGGTGTTCAGGTGATGCCTCAACTGCCTTTTTCATATATGATAAAAGGCTATCCTCATCATATACGATCTCCATTGCCCTTCCCCCTAATACATAAGAGGGTCTTACCATGACAGGATAACCTATGGCTTTTACTACACTTACTGCCTCTTCTGGTGTCCTTGCTGTACCACTTGCAGGCCTTTTAAGATTAAGCTTTGTTAGGAGCTCATCGAATCTCTTTCTGTCCTCTGCCCTGTCAATGGAATCAGGGGATGTCCCGAGTATATGTACCCCTGCCTTTGATAAGGGCACTGCAAGTTTTAGAGGGGTCTGTCCACCAAACTGGACAATGACACCATA
>JAOAHW010000157.1 GCA_026415015.1 Syntrophorhabdaceae bacterium | reverse complement strand
TGGTTATGGCAAGGACTATCATCATACCACTACCATAGGCCCTGCCTGTGGCCTGAGGTAGACCTATTGCCCCTAAGAATTTGGCCACACCTGTAGCAAATACACCGCCTGGTCCCTTTACTATGGCAGCACCATATTCTGCAGATGAGGCATATATGGTACCTGCAATAATTAGGGCAAACACAGCGAGCATCATCTCCACAAACATGACTCCACCGCCAACAGGTCTTGCATCCAGTTCGTTCTCAAGCTGCCTTGCTGTCCCTGAGGAGGATACAAGGCTATGCCACCCAGATATGGCACCGCATGCAATGGTAACAAACATGATAGGCCATATAGGTCCTATCCTGATTGTAAACCCTGTATATGCAGGTAGGGTAATGTTGGGATGGAGTATAATAACACCTATTATCCCGAAAAAGAGCCCCAAAAATACAATATATGATGCCACATAGTTGATGGGCAGGGCAAATCTCCAAATGGGCAACACAGCGGCAAAATAGCAGAAGAGGAATGCGAGTATTGTCCAAAGCCACCTGCTGTTGGCCATTGCATCACCAATTACCTTATTAGAAGGCACAACTGAACCTAACCATATGCCAAAAAGCGCAATAATAACTGTTATGACCGTGGTGAGGATTATATCTTTTCTCCACCTGTATATCATCTGTCCTGCAAGGATACCGCCTACAGTCATAAAAAGCCATGCCATAGGTGCTGCCTTGAGACCTATGGCTGTGCTTACAACAACATTGCCAAAGGCCCCGGCAATAAGAAGGAGATAGAAATAAAGAAAGGCCAAGAGTATCACCCTTGCCCTTGGTGATATGAGCTTATGGCTTAGGCCACCCATTGATGCACCTTCATGCCTCATGGCAATCATGGCACTTGAGTAGTCCTGGACCCAGCCTATAAAGAATGTTCCAGCCAGTATCCAGATAAGGGCAGGAAGCCAGCCCCACTGGACGGCAATGATAGGCCCGATAACAGGTGCTGCCCCTGCTATGGATTTGAATTGATAACCAAAGAGGATGTTTTTGCTCGTAGGCATAAACTCCACGCCATCCATGTACATCTTGGCAGGGGTAACCTTTTTCGGGTCTGCCTTCATTATCTTCGTATCAACATATTTTGCATAGACACGGTATCCAATAAAAGCGACAATAAAGCCCAGTATTAATACCACAACTGAATTCATATTAACCCCCTTAATCTTAAGTCTTTTTAATTAACCATTTTCTTTAATAATACAAAATCCTTATATATTTAAATAGGTTATGTTGTCAAGTTAAAATTTTTTAATGTATTTAAATTATATTAAAATCATTGAAATAAAAAGATTTAAGGACCTCGGAAAATCTATTGTCAAAAAACCATAAATAGTTTATAAAAAGGCTTGTATGGCACACCTGATAATCATCATGCTTTTTTTAATTTCTCTTCCCATACCTGCCCTAGCCTATAACAATAATATAAATAATTCAATGGGTATAACAGCCTTATCTTATATACTTGTTGACAAGGACTCCTTTGAGATAATAGCTGGCAGGGATTATCACAGACCTCTACCTCCAGCAAGCACGACTAAGGTCATGACCACAATAGTGGCATTAGAGACCTTAAAAGGTAATGAGAACATAGTACCTGATAGAGGTGTCCTCAAGATACCAAGGACAAAATTGAATCTTGTGCCTGGAAAAAGATACAGGGCTGATGACTTAATAAAAGGTGCCATGATTGAATCTGCCAATGATGCAGCCTATGCACTGGCAACATCTATAGGGGGAACAGAGGCAAATTTTGCACTCATGATGAATAAAAAGGCAAGGGAGATAGGGGCAAAAAACACTAACTTTAAAAATGCCTCAGGGCTATATGTCCCTGACCAGTATACAACAACCTATGACCTGGCCCTTATATTCAGATATGCCCTATCAAATGAGAGATTCAGGGAGATTATCAAAACAAGATATTTTTTGTTTAGGGATGGCAAAAAAAGTATAAGGTATCAAAACCACAACAGGTTTCTATTCTGCTTTGAACCTGCCATAGGCGGTAAGACAGGTTACACAAGGGTATCAAGACATAGCTATGTAGGGGCCTTTGAAAAAAATGGCAAGACTTACATACTTGCATTACTGGGCAGTGAAGACAAATGGGCGGATGCAGTAGAGGTATTAAAGGTCCTCTATGAAAGATTACCATCAGATAGGGAGATGAGGCTGGCAAAGGCAAGCTCTATTGTCCTTTCTTCTTACAGAGAAAAAAACATAAAGAAGATTAAAAAAACCTCTCAGACAACACATAAAAAGAAGATAAAAACCAAAAAAACCATTAAAAAACCTGCCAAGAGAAGATGATGCCATGAGGATAAGGCAGTATATTATAATAGTACTCTTACTCGTAGCCCTGCCATTAAAACTATACGGACTGAGTATCGAAGAGGAGAAAAAATACGGTGCCCAGATATACAGTGAAATAGCAAACTCCGCCACTATAAATAATGACCCATATATCTCCATACACCTACGATTTATAAAGGAAAGGCTCGAATCTGTGGTAAACATGCCATACCATGTAGTACTCACGGTCATTGAATCACCAAATATGGATGCCTTTGCCACTATAGGTGGGTTTGTATATATCACTACAGGCCTTATTGCCCAGTGTGACAGAGAGGAAGAACTGGCAGGCGTTATTGCCCATGAGTTTGCCCACCTTGCAAGAAGACACATTGCCAAGAGATACGAGAAAGAAAAATACCTGAACATAGGCATGCTAAGCTCCATTGCCCTTGCCATGCTTGCCGGGGATGCAAAGACACAGGAGGCCATCCTTGCCACAGGCATTGCCTCTGCCCAATCTATGGCCCTTAAGTATTCCAGAGAAGATGAGGACGAAGCAGACAGGTTTGGTTCAAAGTTTGCCGACCATGCAGGCTATGGTGGCTTTGGTATTGCAGAGTTTTTAAAAAAACTAAGACTCTCAGGCGGAGATAAGGTATTGCCCCAATATCTTCTCACACACCCCTATCATGAGGACAGGATCATAAGGCTCGAAAACCTATGGCCCAACAGGAAGCCTGTCCCTGATTCACTCATATTTCCCTATATCATAGTGAGGGCTAAGGTCTTAAACAAAATCAGGGGCACACAATCTGATGATATATGGATTAATAGATATTTAAAGGATAAGGAAAACCCTCAGAATGCCTACGCTGCCTATCTTGTCTATTCAAGAAAAGGCAGGATGGATGATGCCTTAGAGGCTATAAAAAAAATAGACTCACCTGTTAAGAACCTCCTCCTTGGTGAGGCCCTGGTAACAGCAGGCAAATTCAATGAGGCTATTGATTGCCTGAGAAAGGTAGAGCCTGGTGACAGTGCTTACTATATAGCAAAGATATATCTGGCCAGGGTATACGAGGCAAAAGGAGACAGAAGCCTTGCCCTTGATACATGGGCAGACCTATTAAGATACGGTAACTCATACCCTGAGATATTCTATAGATTTGCCATGCTCTCTGGTCGGATGGGCATGGAGGCACAGGGCTATGAATATCTGGGCAGGTACTATCTTGCCCTGGGCAGGTTAAACCTCGCTAAGACCAATTTTGAAAAGGCTATAACAAAATACGGCATTAATTCAAAAGAGGCTAAGGAATTGATGAAGATCCTTGAGGATGCCAAGGCAACTAAATAAAATAAAATTAGACTAGACTAATAGCTTTTGATTATTCAAGAAATGGAAGCATGGTGTAGGCCTCTTGCAAAGGTATCAAGTATATATTGTTCTATATGGTACAAACTGATATAATCATCTGAAAAATGCCTTATGAGATAAAATATGTCGGTGACTGGTCTTACTTCTATGTCCCTGAGATAGAGGAGATGGGACTTTTCCATGGTTTTTTTACTGCATTATCCCCTGTGGTGACAGTAGACAGAACAAAAGGCAGGGATTTTTTAGACCTCTTTGGGCTAAAGGATTTTATAGCCCTCCATCAGGAACACGGGGATATTGTCCATGTCATAAAAGACGGCTATAGACCCCAGACAGGTGACGGTATAATTATCGCAGAAAAAAATATAGCAGGCATAGTAAAGACAGCAGACTGTCTACCTGTTATACTCTTTGAGCCTGATTTTCCTGTGGCATCTATTGTCCATGCTGGCTGGCGGGGGACTCTAAAGGGAATCACTAAAAACGCAATTAAGGCCATGTCAGACATGGGTGCTTGTTTAGATAAAATAATTGCTGTCCTTGGCCCCTCTGTTAATGGGTGTTGTTATACTGTAGGGGATGACCTCTATAGAGTATTTAAGGAAAAGGGGTTCTCTGAAAAGGTATTTAAAAGGACAAACAACACTTTCTTTTTAAGTCTCCGAGAGGCAAATAAAGAGATTTTATTCAAAGAAGGCATATCAACTATCTATGACATAGATATTTGCACATTATGCACAGATGGCCTTTTCCATTCATATCGCAGGGGTGACAGGGATAAAAGGCAGATAAACTTTGTGTCACTCCAATGACAGACATGCTTAAAAAATTTTTTATAAGATATAAAAAAGAGGTCTCCATAACAGGACTTGTTTTTTTGGTCTTTGGGCTTCTTATATACCTTGAGACACAACTCCCCTTTTTTAAGAAGTTCCTTCCCATAGGTGAAAATAAGCTCATTGTAGTAATCCTGAACATAAACCTCCTCCTTATACTGCTACTACTTTTTCTCATAACAAGGACTATCATAAAGAACTATATAGAGACAAAAAGGGGTATCTGGGGGTCAAGACTCAAGACAAAACTCACCTTTACCCTGCTTTTTATCTCAATAATACCATCGTTTACACTGTTTATAATTTTCACAGGTTTTTTCAATATAACTATGGAGAGATGGTTCAGCCAGAAGATAGAGGACACCCTTGACAATGCCCTTGAGATCTCTCAATTCTACTATGATGACCTGTTCAGGCGATATGAGAACACAGGTCTTTTTTTATCCCGAGAAATAATAAAAAAGAAGTTACTGGAAAACGATAAAGGCCTTCATGGTTTCTTAAAGAGGCAGGGACAGGAGAAATCCTTTCAGTTTTACTCTATCCATGACCCCTCAGGAACAATATTGGTGAGCAATATGCCAGAGAATATAGATTCAGTCCTTTCATCAAAGATAAAGATTGATACAAAGGATAAGGACATCAGGCTCATTATGCCTTTGAGAAAGGGAGAGATTGTTATTTCAGGTACAAGGATAAATGAAGATACAGGCCTCGGAAGAGGTGTTCTTTTTATAGGCGACATCATAAGGGTCAAGGGTACAGAGAGGCTAAAGGATATTGCCACTGTCCATAAGGAATTCAAGGAATCAAGGACATTCAAGAAGATACTGAAATACAGCTTTTTAATACCTCTTTTTCTCACTACCATATTAACCATTTTCTTTTCTGTATGGGTGGGCATTAAGATGGCCTCAGGTATAACAACGCCCATAGAAAAAGTAAAGGAAGGTGCATCTATCATTGCAAAAGGTAAATTCGATATAAACCTTGAGGAAAAAGGGGGAGATGAGATAGGGACACTTGTGGCCGCATTCAACAGCATGGCAAAGGAATTAAAGGTTGCCAAGGAAGAGATAGAGGAGAAGAGGCGCTATATAGAGGTTATCCTCGATAATGTGGCCACAGGAATCATATCTACAGACAGTAAAGGTAATATTGTGCTTTTAAACAGGGCAGCAAAGGCCATTTTGGGTATTGAGGCCGATGATTGGATAGGCAGACCTCTAAAAAAGGTCTTTGGTTCAGAACTCAAACAGGTGATGAAGGCATTCCTTAAGGAGGCAAGGGACATATCGGAAAACATTAGCGTTGCAAAGGAGATAAGGCTCAGATTAAAAAAGGACATCACCTTTATAAGGGCATCCCTAACTGTCCTGAAAAATGAGGAAAAGAGGATAGAAGGGTTTATAATTGCCTTTGATGATATTACACACTTTGTAAGGGCAGAAAAACTCGCCACCTGGAGGGAGATTGCAAAAAAACTCACCCATGAGATAAAAAATCCACTGACCCCTATTATCCTCTCTGCTGAGAGGATAAGGAGGAAGGTCTTGGGTGGTTATGATGGGAAGGACAGGGATGTCCTCGATGAGACAACATCAGTGATAATCAAGTCTGTGGATGATATAAAGGGTATTGTCAATGAACTCACCAGACTAACCCATATCTCAAGGACAAAGACCCTTGAAGACCTAAACAGTATCATAGAAGAGACCATAGACATCTACAATAACCTCTACCCGAATATCTCTTTTATCTTCAAAGACTCAAATATACCCCTGTGCAGTGTGGACAAGGATAGTATAAGGAGGGCAATTATAAACCTCATTACCAATTCAGCAAAGGCCATAGGAGATAAACAGGGTGAGATAAATATAACCACAGGGTTTGACGAGAAAAAGGGTGTTGCTACAATAAAGATTGCTGATAATGGCATGGGGATCCCCGACGAAGACAAAGAAAAGATATTCGAGCCCTACTTCACAAAAGACAAGGACGGGACAGGATTAGGTCTGTCTCTTATACACATCT
>JAOAHW010000138.1 GCA_026415015.1 Syntrophorhabdaceae bacterium | reverse complement strand
AGTTAAAAGTGAACTCCCTTCATGTCGGTTCCTTTTATGTGATACACATCAGTAAGCCTATCTTTATACCAGATTCGAATCTCGTATGTCTCAGTTCGACTATCAGGGGTGATTCTCAGTTCTACCTCTTTATGAATAGGGACATCATGAACTCGTAGTGTGAGATTGTTCAGAGATGGTCCTATATGAGTTCACAGCCCTCTTCAACCTTAAACAGAAGATATCTTTCACAGATTGAAATGGATAAGTTATAACAAAATCACGAAAGAGTGACTGTTTTTCTTTAAGTGCCCTCTCAAAACGAATAATTGAGATTTCCCCAATCTCAGTAATCCCTTCTCTCGCACAGGTACGCACAAGCTTGTCCTGAAGCCATCGATATGGCCTTTCTATTTTTCCTTTAGCCTTAAGCAAAAGGGCATAAGTTACCTGAACATAGATGTCCTTTAGTAATTTTGAAAGATATTATACAACTAAGACAAACAGTAATACAGAAGCATTACAATAGTCCCTGAGGCTCTATCACATGTCTTATACCAAAATCATCTGGAGGGTAACGCCTTACCGCTGAACCCATAAAAGACATCCAGATGGGAAGACATACCCTTGCACCACTTTCGCCTTTACCAAGGGATGTCCTTGCATCAAACCCCACCCAGACACCTGTAGCAATATGTGGTGAATAACCTATGAACAAGGCATCGTAGTAATTGCTTGTTGTCCCTGTTTTACCTGCTATGGGATATCCTATTCTGGTTGCACCTTTTGCAGTGCCATATTCAACAGGGCCTTTAAGGAGCATGTTCATCTTGTATGCTATGTCTTCATCTATGACCCTTTGCTTCTCTATATTGTTCTCCTCAAGGACATTACTTTCTAAGTCCTCTATCTTTCTGATAAAAATAGGCTTTATCCTGTAACCACCATTGGCAAATGCTGAAAAACCCTTCAAAAGTTCAAGAAGGGATAAATTTGATGTACCAAGGGCAATAGAGAGATTATCAGGCAGGTCAGCATCTATACCCAATTCTTTTACAGTCTCTTTAACAGAACCGATACCTACTGCCTCAAGGAGCTGAACTGTTGCTGCATTCTTTGAGTATGCCACTGCATCCTTAACTGTAATCTGCCCATCATATCTACCATCATAGTTCTTTGGGGTCCACGATTTACCCACACCTGCAGAATAAGACTTTGGCTCATCTGGTATCAATGTGTCCAGGTCATAGCCTTTTTTCAGCGCAGTTAGATAAATAAATGGCTTGAATGCACTGCCTGACTGTAGTTTCGCATTAACAGCCCTGTTATATGGACTTTTTTCAAAATCCCTGCCCCCTACCATGGCAAGGACATAGCCTGTATCTACCTCCATACATATCAAAGCACCTTCAACCTTAAGGGTCCTTACAGGCTGAAACTGATGGATACCCTTTTTATTGGTCCCTATATATATACCCTTAACCACATCGCCTGGTTTATACGGAAAGGTGTCCATTAAAAGAATACCCTTGTCCTTCCCTATATATACACTATAGCCTTCTTTAACCCTCTCTGATATAAGCAGGTTATAGGTCTTATCCTTTGTGAGACGTGTAAATTTGAGATTCCTTTCAGAATCCTTTATAAAGTTTTCCCATTTTTTCTTTTCAAGGTGATAAAGGACAGTAAATTCACCCTTTCTCTGTTCATACAGATTAAGACCTCTTTTTATTGAATCCTCTGCCAGTCTTTGTAAGGCTGGATCAACTGTAGCATATATCTTTAGGCCTTTTCTTGAAAATATACCTTTACCGTGCCTCTCTTCTACATACTGATATATATAGTCCTTGAAATAGCTGTCTGTGAAGACACCATTGTCCTCTCTGATTGCTATCTGCTCTTTAAGCATCTCATCCCTTTTTTTACTGTCTATGAAACCCTTTTCATACATCTGGCCCACAACATATTCAAATCTCATACGGGCGTTTGCTGGATGTCGTTTTGGTGTATACCTTGAGGGGGCCTGGACAAGCCCGGCAAGCAAGGCACCCTCTGCCCTTGTCACATCCTGGATATGTTTACCAAAATAGACCTGTGCTGCTGCCTCAACACCATAGACACCATGACCCATGTACACATTGTTGAGATAAAGGTTTAATATCTCTTTTTTTGTGAGATAGTGTTCAAGTTTATAGGCCATTATAGCCTCCCTTATCTTCCTGGACATACTCTTTTCAGGGCCAAGGATAAGGGTCTTTATAACCTGCTGGGTTATGGTGCTGCCGCCCTGGACAACCCTTCCATACATGATATTTTTTATAAAGGCCCTGGATATACTTATAAAATCTACTGCACCATGTTTGAAAAAATCTGCATCCTCAGCAGCTATAAAGGCATCTCTCACATATTTAGGTATCCTGTTGAAAGGGACAAATATCCTGTTATCAGGGACTATGAGATAGACAACCTGGCCATTGTTGCCGTATATAGTTGATACAGGTTTGTTTTTTAGGTCTTTGAGTACCTTAACAGAGGGTATATCATTGAAGATATATAAGGCATATCCCGTAGACAAGAATACCATGGATAGCACAAGAAGTAATAAGAGATAAAAAAAGAAGCCCCTTTTCAAAATACAATCTCTCCCTTTCTTACATCGTATACGCCTGATACAGTTATCCTCAATTCAACTATTGAGGTAAAGGTCAGAAAGCCCAGTGTCCATAAAGGGTCATCAAGGTTGCTACCTCTTTTTCTTATTTTGTTGTTCATATCTTTTAATTTTAAGGCCAGATTATCCATTGTCAGGTCTGACATAATACCACCATTGGGAAGGGAAAGCAAATCAATGACCTCTCCTTTAACCACCAGCACAATACCACCGCCTATCTCTAATACCTTATTGGCAGCAGTGGCCCTGTCTCTTATACACATCT
>JAOAHW010000173.1 GCA_026415015.1 Syntrophorhabdaceae bacterium | reverse complement strand
TTGATGGTTTTGTCTGTCTTCTTTTGAGTGCGGTTTACAGTTTATACCACAACCACTGCATAGAGAAAAACAATCTGGGGTTACAAGGGCTTCTTGGGCATTTTTAAGTTCTCCTGTTAGAAATAATTTATCAATACCTGTATCTATAAAGTCCCATGGCAATGGCAGATGGGGGTCTCTTTTCTTGAGATATGTCTTTATATCTCTATTGCTTTCTGTAAACCAGTTGAAATAGACCTCTGGTTTAAAGAACTCATTCCAGGCCTCAAGCCTTATGTTATTCTCTGTGAGGTGTTCAAAGAGCGGCAAAAGGGTGCTGTCTCCCCTTGACAATAAAGCCTCTATAATACTTGTTTTTATGTCCCTGTATTTGATTTTTATCCCTGTTTTTCTTAAAGAGTCTTTTATGACATGTATCTTTTCAATGAGTGTCTCCTCATCTTCCATGGCCAGCCACTGAAAAGGGGTATGTGGTTTCGGGACAAAAGGAGATATTGCAAGGTTTATATTTATCCCTGATTTTTTAAACTCTCTTACTATCTCCCTTATATTTCTTAAGTCTTCCTCTTTTTCCCAAGGGAATCCAATCATAAGATAGAATTTAAGGTTCCGCCATCCGTATGTCTTTAGTGTTGGTATCTGGTCAATAAGATTACCTATATCTATTTTTTTATTGAGTCTGCACCGAAGGGTATCTGTTGATGCCTCTATGGCAAAGGTGAAGCCTGTCCTTGCAATGTCCCCGATGGTCATAATCTCTTCTTCTTTTAACGAGCCTATCTTAAGAGACGGCAGGGAGACTGATATTTTTTTATATCTATTTTTTATATGGGTGAGGACATCACCGAGTCCTGTATAATCGCCTGTGCTCAAGGAGAGAAGGGATATCTCCTCATAGCCTGTATATCTTAGTGCAATCTCTATTATCTCTTTTATCTTCTCCACTGAGCGTTCCCTGTAAGGTCTGTATCCAAAGCCTGCCATACAGAAACGGCAACCGTTTCCACATCCCCTTGAGACCTCTATATTAAGCCTGTTGTGTATACTCCCTGTCACTGGTATAGGGGGTCTTACGGGATGGAATGAAGTGTTCAGGTCTTCTATAAAAAGCCTCTTGACCTTTGCTTTTCTAAATAGGGGTGAATATACCCCCTCAAGCTCAGACAGTCCTTTTATTATATCTATCCTTGCCTCTCCCTTTAATGATTTATATCTTTTGAGTATCTCTAAGAGAACCTCTTCAGCCTCACCTAACACAATAAGGTCGAAGAATTCATCAAAGGCAGAGGGGTTGAGCATAAGGGGGCCACCACCAATGATTATGGGTCCTTTTTCCCTCTGTGATGATTTTATCCTTATCCCTGATAGTTTAAGCATATTAAGGACATTTGTTATGTTTAATTCATAGGTAAGGGAGAATCCTATGATGTCCATCCTATTAAGGGGTGTCTTTGATTCAAGGGTAAAAAGGGGCAAATTATTTAACCTGAGATAGTTGTCCATATCTATCCATGGTGCGAAGCACCTCTCACACCATACACCATCTATGCTATTTGCAAGCTCATAGAGGAGGAAATGTCCGTAATAGGACATGCCTACCTCATATACATCAGGATAGCATAGGGCAAACCTCACCTTAACATCTTTGGTGTCTTTAATAATAGTATTCGGCTCAATACCAATGTATCGGGCAGGCCTAATTATGTCTTTTGGTATCACCTGCATTATCTCTAATTACCGTATGCTTGATTTATCAACCTGTTCTGGGTTCAAGATTAGATTTTCAGGGTTTAGAGGGTTCAAGGTGAGGTTAATTAAGATTATGGTGTTATATCCAATTCTATTTTTGACCCAATAAAACAGATTAATTTTTTTTATCTCCTGTTTAGAATTCAGCCATTATCCTCTTTAGGTCATCGGTAACCATCTTCTCTATCCTATTCAGGGCATCCTGGGTCTCTGCCTCAAACCTCAGTACAAGGACAGGTTGTGTGTTAGAAGAACGGACAAGTCCCCAGCCATCGTCTAAAAGCACCCTTACGCCATCTATGTCTATAATCTTATACCTGTTTCTGTAGTATTCAGTAAGCCTTTTTACTACGTCAAATTTTATACTATCAGGGCATTCAATCCTTATCTCTGGTGTTGAATACAGTTTTGGCAGGTCTTTTAAGAATTCTGATACAGGCCTTCCATCTTTCTCCATGATCTCTATGAGCCTCAATGATGCATATATAGCATCATCATATCCAAAAAACCTGTCTGCGAAAAACATATGGCCGCTCATCTCACCACCGAGGACTGCATTTAATTCCTTCATCTTCTGTTTTATAAGGGAGTGTCCTGCCTTCCACATAACTGGTCTACCACCATGTCTCTCTATGTCTTCATATAGATTTTTTGAGCACTTTACCTCTGATACAAAGTATGCGCCCTGTCTCTCCTTGAATATATCCCTGGCAAATATAATCATGAGGTAGTCACCCCATATTATATTGCCCTCATTATCCACAACACCTATCCTGTCTCCGTCTCCATCATAACCAATACCTACATCTGCCTTTTTTTCAATGACTGTTTGCCTCAAGGCCACCACATTCTTCTCCACTGTAGGGTCAGGGAAGTGATTTGGAAAATGACCGTCCACATCACAGAAAAGGGGTGTAACATTCTGACCCATCTCCTTCATAATAGGCACAGCCACCACACCAGCTACACCATTTCCTGCATCCACAACAATATTGAATTTCTTTGTTATCTTTATATTTTTTCTCAAGTAGTTATAATAATCCTCTACGATATTGCCATATTCACTTAATGAACCCTTTCCTTTTATAAATCTTTCAGCCTCAATAATCCTTCTTATATCCTGTATCTCTTCACCAAAGAGGGTGGTTTTGCCAAAGGCCACCTTAAAACCATTAAATTCTGGAGGGTTATGGCTACCTGTGACCATTATCCCGCCATCCACATCCATATTAAAAAGGGAAAAATAAAAAAGAGGGGTAGGGCACTGGCCTAAGTCAATAACATCAATACCTGATTCTACCATACCCTCTACAATGAGGTTTTTCAGGTATTCTGAGCTTAACCTACCATCTCTACCTACAGAGGCATTTTTTTTACCCCTTTCGTGCATATATGAAGCAAAGGCCCTACCTATGTTTTTTACCACATCATCGGTGAGGTCTTTTTCAACTGTCCCCCTTATGTCGTATTCCCTGAATATCTCTTTGTTCATTGCATCCTCCGTTTTATTTAAAATAATTCAGTTGACATATATTTTCCTTATAAATAATATATGTAAATGCTCAAAATCTCAAGTAAAAAGGGGATTATATGGAAAAACAGTATGTTATCGAAGACTTTACCTTAAAAGATACATGGAGGCTTTTTCGTATCCTTGCAGAGCTTGTAGATGGCTTTGAAAGCCTCTCAGATATCCACCCGGCTGTTAGTATTTTTGGTAGTGCCAGATGTTCAAAGAATGACCCTTTATATGAAAAAGCATTGAAACTCTCAAGGATCCTTGCTAAGAATGGATTTAATATCATAACAGGCGGTGGCGGAGGTGTTATGGAGGCTGCAAACAGGGGTGCAAAAGAGGGTGGGGCAAAATCTGTAGGTTTGAACATTGAACTACCCTTTGAACAGAAACCAAACCCATATTCTACCTTAAAACTGAGCTTCCGCTATTTTTTTGTAAGAAAGGTCATGTTTGTAAAATATGCTGTAGCCTATATTGTCCTGCCAGGTGGCTTTGGTACCCTTGATGAGTGCTTTGAGGCAATAACCTTGATACAGACAAAAAAGGTTAAACCCTTTCCTGTTGTTCTCATGGACTCGTCATACTGGAATGGGCTTATAAACTGGATAAGAGACACCATGCTCGCAACCGGCAAGATATCACCAGAGGATATGAACATATTTAGGGTTATGGATGAGCCTGAAGAGGTTGTGGAATATATAAAAAGGTTTGTCATACTCTGATTTTTGCATTTATCGTCTTTTGATATCCCTCTAAATAGAGTAAAAGCGAAAAAGATAGCTGAAAAATGAAGGTAAGAGAGCTTTTTAAAGAGTTCATTTTTTAAAAAAATCTAATAGTGTTTCGCTGAACCCCACCACATCATTTTCAGTTAGTGTACCGATTTTTTTAATGATGATAGATTTATCGATTGTTGCAAATTTCATTCGTATCATGGATGGCTTTGGCAGATAGATTTTTTCCATTCTTGAATCTTAAATCACCCATTCTATATTCTACATCTAAGTTGCTTGTGATAAATACGATTACTACATCTAATTTTTTATTATATTCATCTGGCGAGATAATTAATGCAGGCCTTTTCTTAATAGTGGTCAAATCAGTAAAAGGAAAAGGAACCAATACAATATCCCATTTTTTATAATCTATTGTAGATTTCATCTTCATCATTGTCCCATTCCATAAAGGTTTTTTCAGACATCTTCATTATTTCAAAGAGATTTTCCTTTTCAGACAACAACCTTATTTCTTCCATATTTCTTTTTATGTAATCATCAATTAATTCTGATAAGATCCCCCCATGCTTTTACCTTTAATAGAGGCGATTATCTTTAATGCCTTTCTTTTTTTACTATCAATCCTTATACTCATGACATCCATTTATAATCTCCTACTTGTATTTTAGCATACAAATAGAATAAATAACTCAGATATGATTTTCAAGCAATACTTTTATGTAGTCTTAATGGGTCAGTTACGGTTAGTAAACCTCGTTTATTTATTATTGTTTAAGGGGGAAAACCTTATCTGAAATGGCATATGAGGACATCTTGGGACACTGCCTCTGGGTTTAAGTGTACCTGTGGTCAGGTAGTCAATCAGTCTTTATTTGATTATTATTTCAAGAGTTTTCTTGCAAATATAAGATAGCCTGTATGGGCCACCATCCTGTCAAAGGGTCTTATTCTTTCACTTACTGTCTTGTATCTCCTCAGAAGTATCTCTATGACTTCTATGTCCCCAAAACCACCGCGGTCATCAAAGGCCTTTAGTATCTCTGATATCTGATTTGTAGTGGGGACGATCATGCCTATAGTGCCACTTTCTTTTACAAAACCCCATACCTTATCCATGTATAACCAGGGCTCTCTTACATCCACAAAGACTGAATCAAAACCTGAGCCACCATATTCTAAGACATGGCAGTTTATGACCTCTACATCTCTATCTTGGCAGAACCGCTCTATATTCTTTTTTGCGTTTCTGAAGTGCCTCTCCTCTTTTTCTATGGTAACAATCTTTCCTTCCGGGCCTATAAAATTGGAGAATATAATAGTTAGGGCACCGCTCCCTGTGCCTACCTCAAGTATGCTGGAACAATATTTTATGTCCAGTTTCAAACAGATAAAGGCAGCATCCTTGGGGTATATAATCTGGGTGTCCCTTTTTACCCCAAACATAATGATGTCCTCTAAGGTAGGTCTATATACCTCATATTCACCGTATCTCTTTCCAAAAGGATTGCCTATAAGGTCTGAAAAGGATAGTGTTCCACCCTTACCATTAAATGCCTTATTTTCCTCGATCTTTTTAAGGTATTTTTTGTCTCTGTGACATATAAGGACGAGATCGTTATTCTGTATTTTAACTTCTGTCATGTTAATCTCTGTTTAGCTTTAGGTGTTAGAAGGACGGGTATATATCACCCTGTATCTTTCTCTATCTGCCTGGTAGCATACTGTGCAGCCCTTTTCACTGCATCCTTCATCCTTGAGCTCATCTTCTGAAGGTAGTGGTTCTATACGCACCTCAAACCCTATCTCTCTGTATAATTCTACCATCTCAGAGAGTCGGGGTTCACAGGTAACAAATCTTTTTTCCCAGCCCTCTTTTATTAACTCTGCTTCCTTTGTCATCTTTTCTCTAAGAAATATTCTATTGTCTTTTTCAGGCCCTCTTTTAGAGTCACCTTGGGTGTCCATTTCAGGTATTTTTTTGCCTTTGATATGTCAGGACACCTCCTTTTAGGGTCATCTTCAGGCAGTTTTTCAAATATTATCTCAGACTTTGACCTTGTCAAATCAATAATGTTCCTTGCTATCTCAAGTATGGACACCTCATGGGGATTGCCAAGATTTATAGGCCCAGGTAGCCCTGAGAGATATGGCTTTGTATAATCTCTACCCCTTTTATGCTCACCAGTTTCAAAGTCCATCATCCTTATCATGCCTTCTATCATATCATCGATATAGCAGAAGGATCTTGTTTGTGTCCCATCTCCATAAATTGTAATAGGCTCATTATTTATTGCCTGGACAATGAAGTTGCTCACTACCCTGCCGTCATCAGGTTTCATCCTTGGACCATAGGTATTAAATATCCTGATTACCTTTATATCCACGCTGTTCTGTCTCATGTAGTCGAAAAAAAGGGTTTCTGCCACCCTTTTCCCCTCATCGTAACAACTCCTCTTTCCTATAGGGTTTACATTTCCCCAGTATTCCTCTTTCTGGGGATGGACCTCAGGGTCACCGTAGACCTCGCTTGTGGATGCCTGCATTATCCTTGCCTTAACCCTCTTTGCAAGGCCGAGCATGTTTAATGCCCCAAGGACATTAACCTTTATGGTCTTTACCGGGTTATACTGGTAATGGATGGGGCTTGCAGGG
>JAOAHW010000150.1 GCA_026415015.1 Syntrophorhabdaceae bacterium | reverse complement strand
AGATGTGTATAAGAGACAGGTACCTGAGCTCATGGGCAGAAGATATGAATCAAAGATGCTCCAGACAGTAATCAGTATATGTATGCTCTTTTTCCTCTTCATCTACTCTGTTGGTCAACTAAAGGCAGCAGGGGGTGTGTGGTATGCTGTTACAGGCTTTCCACCTGTTTTGTGCCTTCTCCTTGGGGTATTTATTGCATGGATATACATGGTTCTGGGTGGATATGTAGGTACAAACTGGTCCATGGCATTCCAGGGTGCATTCCTTGGTATAGTGGGGGCTATATTTGGGATATGGGCGCTTGTCTCATCCGGTGGTTTTCAAGAGATTTCCATGAAGCTATGGGAACAGGATCCAAAGCTCCTGCAGCTTATAAGACCTGACCTTCCTAAAGTTGGACCTACTGAGTTCTTTTCAAGCTGGATAGGGCTTCTGGCATGCCCTGTAATATTCTTTACCATGGCCATTGGCTTCCCTCATAACTTGGGCAGGTTTTTAGGTATGAAAAAGATGAATAAAAAAGAATACTGGTTTCTCGTGTTCATCGTGTGGTTTATAACAGGTATACCTGTCATGCTGGCATCTTCAACAAATGGTCTTATCACAAGAACCCTGTTCGGTCCTCAACTTTTCAAGATAGAACCCTGGAAGGCGGACCTGGCTGCACCGCTTTTATCGTATTCTATAGGAGGCATACCTTTACAGACTTTATATGTCATGGGGCTCTTTGCAGCAACCCTTTCAACCCTTGCAGGTATGGTGATGATTATGAGTGCTAATGTCACAAGGGATATCATTACCCTCTGGTGGCCATCCACAAAGGATAAGACACTCATCAGGATAAGCTATTTCCTTATTGCCCTGTTTCTATTTCTACCCTTTTACTGGACATGGAAGAGACCACCTGAACTTCTATCCATGTTTATGGGACTTGCTGCCATGGGTCTGGGCGCTATATTCTTCTTTGTAACAGCCATGTCGTTCTACTGGAAGAGGGCAACCAAATGGGGTGCCTTCTGGACAGTCCTCTACGGCACAATTGCAACCCTTGCAGGCGGCTACTTTGTCTTTACAAAAAAGGTGATAGGTATGGCCACCATGGAGTTTATACTCTTAGGTGGCTGTCTGATTTTATTTTTTGGTGTTAGTCTCTTCACAAAACCACCGTCAAATGAACTCATTAAAAAGCTCTTTGAGGGGAAGGATTGATATACACATAATAGGAGAAAAGGGTAACCCTCTTTTCTCCTGTAAAAAAGGGCTTTAAAATCCATTTTTCTACAACAACAAAAAACTTTTTTTTTTAAAAAGAATTTTGTATGAATATTATCCATGATGGGAAAAATGAAAAACATTAAGCCTGGTCTTATTATAAAGGTTATGGTAGATGCCGAAGAGATAAATAAAATAAGTGAAGCAAGGGGCTCTATAATATATGATGTTATGGATGAGGAGATTATAATAGGCCAGACAGACCCCCCTATATCTGAGTCAAGACTTAATCAAAGCGCCATCGTTACATTTGTAATAAAAGAAAAAAAACATAAAAACCGTTACAGATTCAATGTTAGGATATTGGAAATCATTAAAAAATACAGGCTATCATCCATGCATACAGTCCAAGCCATCAAATTATTAAAGACCTCTGAACCAGAACCGCACAACCTAAGGATGTCTTATCGTGTTGAATTACCTCATGGCAGCGGTATAGAGATGTTCATTTATGGTATAAAGGTCAATATTATTGATATATCCCTTGGCGGGGCAAGGATCTCCCATAATAGGACATACAAATTCGAAGAAGGCACGATTTTAAAGGTTACAATTATAATTGAAAGAATGGAGTTTGAAATAGATGCCCTGGTTGTGAGAAAATGGCTCCCCCAAGACCCAAGATACCATGAAACCCTTGAGTTCATGGCCCTTGAATTCCTATCCATGAATATGAAACTACAGAATATCCTGGCAAGGAAGATCTTAGAGATTCAAAGGACCCAGCGATATAGAGAACTATTTAATCTTTGAGGTTTTTAACAACAGGTGTTTTTTCCAGAGGATGAACAACAACAATTAGGTTCTTCTCCTGTAATCGCCCCTTTAATAACAGCATAGGCGCAGCCTACACCGGCATTGACCCTGACTGCTGAGAATGGACAGTTCATCATGCATGCACCGCATTCCATGCAGGCATCCCTATCCACTATCATAACCCTCTTTCCATTCCTCTTAAACACATCCCTCGGACATACCTCTATACACATACCGCAACTAGTGCACCTATTATCATCAAGCAATAAGGTGGCAACATTTTTAAGATAATAATCCTTCATTTCCCCCTCTCATTGTCTTATAAAAAACCCTGTTATACCAGTTATTAAGCCAATTACAACCGATGTTATTATAGCTGGTATTGCAATCCTCATCTCCTTCTTTACACCTGAAAGGGATGTATAGGTGGAGGCGCCAGTAAAATTCAGCGAAAGAAATGCAGATATAGGAGGTAGTAGCATGAGGATAGCAAAGATATCTGTAACTTTGAGGCGGTTTAAAGAGCCATTCATTATTATAACTGCAACCGCCCATAAAAAACCAAGTATCCATCCCTTAAGAGAAAATGCCCTACCAGGTAACCATGGTAGGATTGCAGGTACTACAACACAGCCTGCAATAACCGCACCTATGAAAGGGTATATGTGGGAAAAGGTAATCTCTATAATCCCTGTAAGGTGTAAGGCAAATGCAATGACAAAAAAAATGGCAATATATTTTAAAGACTGGACAAGCTCCATGGGGATTAGGACTATCCTGTCCACAAAACCAAAACTTACTGACCGCATATATGGTTTTGCCTTCATGCCCTCGGCAAGGAATATCTTTATATCATCTGCCCTTACAGGTCCGTAGATAACCTTGAAGCCTGTGCGGGCTTTTACCTCATGGGCACGGACACCTGTTGCACCCAGTTGGGGAACTATGATGACCTTATGGGAGACAATCTTTTTGAGGCCTGTTTTCTCAATCTGTCTTATTATCTCATCTGTTCCAAATCGCCCTTTACCTGCAGCACACCATACATTGATACCCTCTGTATCAAGAACCAATATCCAGGCATTAAGACCTGATAGAGCCTTTCTCAATCTGTCAAAACTCATTTTATAATTTGCTGTTACAAATACAGGCGATGTCTCATCAGGTCTTCCTATCCCATATATGCCTGGAATAACTCTATAATTCATCCTCCCTATTCCCCATCTTACCTTCCATGAACCTATCAGGTCTTTAAATCTCAAGTTAGTATCCACAATCGGGACCCTACCAGAAGGTGTATCTATTGAGTCTATTACAAAATCATATAAAAATATTGAGGGGTTTTGTTGATTATCCTTATATACAACCTGTGGTTCCTCATGAATTTCAGGCTTGTACATAGGAAACAAAAATGTAACTGGTTCATTTTTTCTACAGGTCTCACTTTCTACTTGCCCTCTTTCATCACAGCAACTACAGAGGGTTGATTTACTATCATCCAATAGCAGATACCTCCTACTGTCTTTTATGTTTAGCATCCACTCCCTTTTATATGGACAGGTCTTATATCGAGACAGGGAGATTCACTAACATCGAAATATAAAACAGTATGTATTCATACCTATTCTAATTAAAATTATATAACCTCACGACAATAAAATCTATAGGGAATTTAGAGGGTATACTGATGCGCTGAAACCCCATAAAGGGTCAATAGATTTGTCTTTTGTATATGGTAACTATGTATGATTCTTTAATCCGCCTGCTTTCTCAGAAAAGTTGGCACATCATATCTATCATCGTCTATGTCAAGGTTATCGCTCTTTGTTTTAATCTCCTTGTAATCTATGGTTATGTTCTTTCTTGTATATGACGGCTCATCAAGATCTCTGAAAAGCCTGCCAGTGTATTTTACCGGCTTTACAACAGGTTCCTCATCCACTATAGCCTTTTCCTCAAAGCCAGTGGCTATCACAGTAATCCTCATGGCACCATCCATTGTATCGTCATATACAAGACCCCATATTATCTTTGCATCCTCATGGGCCTGTTCCTGTATAAGGGTTGAGGCTTCATTTACCTCATGGAGGGTCATATTGGTGTCGCCTGTGACATTTATTAGGACTCCCCTTGCACCGTGGATGGAGATGTCTTCAAGAAGGGGACTTGATATGGCCTTGAGGGCTGCATCCCTTGCCCTGTTCTCGCCGGTGGCAACCCCAATACCCATAATTGCCATACCCCTTTCACTCATTATGGTCTTTACATCTGCAAAATCCACAACCACATGACCTGACCCAATAATTAGATCTGATATACTCTTGACAGCATTCAATAGCACCTCATCGGCCTTTAAAAATGCCTCTATAATGGTCATATGCTTGCCACCAACGGAAAAGAGCCTTTGATTCGGGATAGTGATCAGGGAGTCCACCCTTGTCTTAAGCTGGGCAACGCCTTGCTCAGCTTGCCTCATCCTGTCTTTCCCCTCAAAGGCAAAGGGTTTTGTGGCAATGGCCACAGTAAGGGAGCCCAGTTCCTTTGATATCTCTGCTATAACAGGCGATGCACCTGTGCCTGTGCCTCCACCAAGGCCACAGGTAATAAATACCATATGGGCACCTTTGAGGTGTTCCTTAATCTTCTCTACATCCTCGAGGGCAGCCTTTTTGCCCACCTCTGGGTCAGCACCTGCACCAAGACCACTTGTTAGTTTGTTCCCTATCTGTATCTTAATGGGTGCCTTACACATATTAAGCGATTTCAGGTCAGTATTGACAGCTATAAATTCAACACCTTTTACATTGGCATCTACCATGTTATTCAAGGCATTACACCCGCCACCACCAACACCGACTACCTTTAACTTTGCTGAGAAACCACCGCTTTCATCCATATAAAAAGTGTTTGGCATCCTTTTACCTCCTTAAAAGATTTCTTTAAACCATTCCTTCATCCTCTTCAGGATATTTTGACCTGAGTATATCTTCTTTATTGTCCTGGTTTTTTCAAACTTGGTCTTTTTTACCCCTAAATTCTTATAACCACATATCAGTAATCCTACACCTGTGGCGTATATGGGGTTGTTCACCACATCCACAAGCCCGCCTACACCTGTGGGTAATCCTATCCTCGCCTGGAGATTGAATATATTCTCTGAAAGCTCCACTATGCCCTCAAGATTAGCACACCCTCCTGTTAGGATGACCCCAGATGCCAGAAGCTTCTCAGCACCAGATTTTTTAATCTCCTCATATAGCATGGTGCAAATCTCTTCAACCCTCGGTTCAATAATATCAGCAAGGGTTTTTCTCTTTAAGGTCCTTGGTTTTCTACCGCCCACACTGGGGACCTCTATGGTCTCGTTCTCCCCGATCATACTGGCAAAGGCACTACCAAACTTTTTTTTAATCTTCTCCGCCTCTTCAAGGGGGGTCTTAAGGCCTATGGCTATATCATTTGTTATATTATTGCCGCCAAAAGGCAGGACAGCCGTATATTTTATACTACCATTGGCAAATACTGCTATGTCACTTGTCCCGCCTCCAATATCAATAAGGGCAGCACCTATCTCTTTCTCTTCAGACGATAGGGTCGCCTCAGCAGAGGCGATTTGACTAAGGACAATATCATCCACATTTAATCCAGCAAGCCTGCAGCATTTTATAATATTCTGGGCAGAGGCCACACTACCTGTGACAATATGTACCTTTACCTCGAGTCTGACCCCTGTGATACCTATTGGGTCTTTTATGCCATCCTGGTCATCTATGATAAACTCCTGGGGTATCACATGGAGTACCTGCCTGTCAGCCGGTATTGCCACTGCCCTTGCTGCATCTATTGCCCTTGCCACATCATCGGCCCTTACCTCTTTATCCTTTATGGCTACAACACCATTACTGTTAAAGCTCTTTACATGGGCACCAGAGATCCCGGCAATACAACTGTTGATCTTTATGCCTGCCATCAATTCTGCCTCTTCAACAGCCTTTTTAATGGAGCTTACAGTACTGTCCATATTCACCACAACGCCCTTTCTCAGACCTGTAGAGGGATGGGAACCAATGCCCACTATATTCACCTTGCCGTCAGCAACCTTTGCCACGACCACACATATCTTTGTTGTCCCGATGTCAAGACCTACAAGCATTTCATCATCCCTTACCATATTACACCTGCCTTTCCTGAATAATGGCACCCTTCTCAAATCTGGCATCTATACATTTAATCAGGAGACCTCTTTTCTTTGCATCCTCCAGGACGACCATAGCCCTCTTTAGCCTCTTTTTTAAATCTTCCTTTCCAAGGACTATCTCTATCCCATCCTGAACAAGAAAGAGCGTTATGCTACCATCCCTGCAGGCAATCTCTGATATGTCCTCTTTTTTTATAAGCCCTTCAGATATCCAGGTATTTATCTCTTTAAGCATACATTTTGCAATGTTCTTATCCTTTGCATTTATGATGAACATATCCCTTACCGCACCTTTTGAAAGGCCTCTGAATGGCTCTCCATTTTCATCAAGAATCATTATATTTCCTCCATTATCCACCCACAAACCAGCGAGCCTCTTTTCCTTAACATCTATAACCACAGAGAAGGGATATACCTTTATTATGGTCACATCAGATACAAAGGGGTGGGACAGGACAGCCTCCCTTATCTTTGTCACATCTATATTAAATGTGCCATCTTTCATATAGGGCCACAATCTGCTCATAACATCATTATCAGTCAACTGTTTTATGCCCCTAACCTTAATATTTTTTATTATAAATAGAGGCATGTCACTGGAAAAGAGATACACAAGGGTCAGGATGGAGAGTACACATAGAGGTGTTATAAAAAGCATAAAGAGTACCTTTTTCATATCTTCAGCGATGCCCCTGAAAGTATCTTTTCTATAAGTTCATCAAAGCCCTTGCCAAGGCACTGCCATGCCTTTGGAACAAGAGAGGTTTCTGTCATTCCAGGCGATGTATTTATGTCTATTACATTAGGCATGTCATCATCTATAAGCATATCTATCCTTGCACAGCCAGAGAGCTCAAAGATCCTGTACACCTCATTTGCTATCTTGTAGGCCCTTTTCTCAATGGTCCTGTTGAGCCTTGCAGGGACAATGTATTCTGTCATGCCTACTGTGTATTTAGCCTCAAAATCATAGAAACCCTTTTTTGGCCTTACCTCAACTATAGGAAGCATTACATCGTCTATTTTTCCTAGTGTAATCTCCCTGCCTTCTATAAATCTCTCTAGAATGACCTTTCTGTCATATGTAAAAGCACATTTACAGGAAGTCTCTATATCTCTTTTATTCCTCACTATGGATACGCCTATGGTGGAGCCCTCTTTTGCAGGTTTTACAACAAAAGGAGTAGGGAAACGTATATTCTCTACACTGTTATAATAAACCCTGTAGTCAGGGGTCGGGATACCATTACCCTTGAGTATATACTTCATAGCTGCCTTATCCATAGCAGCAGCAGAACCAAAAACCCCTGAACCTGTATAAGGTATACC
>JAOAHW010000112.1 GCA_026415015.1 Syntrophorhabdaceae bacterium | reverse complement strand
AGATGTGTATAAGAGACAGCTGTGAAACAGTCCCCACATTGGCGAGATACCCCATAAACCCACCGGCAAAGGTATCACCTGCCCCTGTTGGGTCAAACACATCCTCTAAGGGATATGCAGGGGCAAGAAACAACTCCTCCCTTGATGCCATCAATACTCCGTATTCACCCCTTTTAACAATAATACATGAAGGGCCGAGTTCCATTATCTTTTTAGCGCCTTTTACAAGGCTGTATTCCCTTGATATCTCCCTTAGCTCAGACTCATTTACCACAAGCATATCAACCCTTTTAATGACATCCATGAGGGCAGAGAATTTGTTCTCAATCCAGAAGTTCATGGTATCCAGAACCACGGTGGCAGGTCTTTTTAACTGGTCTATCACATGGGACTGGAGTTCAGGGTCGATATTGGCAAGGAAGATAAAATCTGCCGCCAGATAGTCATCAGGCACCCTTGGTTTAAAATGTTCTATTACGTTGAGTTCAGTCTTTAATGTCACCGCCTGATTAAGGTCGTATCCGTATCTGCCTTCCCAGCGGAAGGTTTTACCCTCATCTATGGATATCCCTTTCAGGTCTACATTCCTGTCATATAGAAATCCAATGTTAGAGAGGTCAAAGTCTCTCCCTACTGTGGCCACTATCCCCACATCAGCAAAGAAGCTGGCAGCATTGGTAAAATGGAGGGCAGAACCACCAAGGACCTCTTCTACCTTTCCAAAGGGGGTTTCTATAGAATCATAGGCAATAGTTCCTACAACAAGGAGGTTTATCATGTCCCCATCTCCCAGGAGGCAAGATAGATCCTCTGCTCCTCTGTGAGTTCATCTATCTTTACTCCTTTTGATGCAAGCTTGAGGGCTGCCACATCTTTATCTATCTCCTCAGGGACAGAATATACCTTTTTCTTCAGGTTCTTGCCATTTTTCCACATATACTCTGCACATAATGCCTGGTTGGCAAAGCTCATATCCATGACCTCAGAGGGATGACCCTCTGCACAGGCAAGGTTGACAAGCCTGCCCTCACCAAGGAGATATATACGCCTTCCATCAGCAAGCGTGTATTCATCCATCATGCCCCTGACCCTTCTCTTTTTCACCTTCATAGCCTCGAGGGCATCTATATCTATCTCCACATTGAAGTGACCTGAATTACCTATTATTGCCCCATCCTTCATGAGTTCAAAGTGCTCTCTCCTGAGTACATGTATATCCCCTGTGGTGGTGATAAATATATCGCCTATAGGGGCAGCCTCTTCCATCCTCATTACAGAAAACCCATCCATTAGTGCCTCTAATGCCCTTAAGGGGTTTACCTCTGTTACTATAACATGGGCGCCAAGGCCGCTTGCCCTCATCGAGACCCCTTTACCGCACCAACCATAGCCTGCAAGGACAAAATTTGCACCTGCAAAGAGGACATTGGTTGCCCGTAGAATCCCATCAATGGTGCTCTGTCCTGTCCCATATCTATTATCAAACATGTGCTTTGAAAATGCATCATTGACTGCTATAATGGGGAAACAGAGGACACCCTCCTTTTCCATACTTTTGAGTCTTATTACGCCTGTTGTTGTCTCCTCTGACCCGCCTATGATATTATCAACAAGTTTTTTCCTCTCTGCCTCGCCTAATCTCTCCACCCATTCCCTCACTGTCTTATGGAGGGCATCATATCTGCCAAGGGCTATCATATGGAGAGAGCCTACCAGGTCTGCCCCATCATCCATAGTAAGGTTTGGCATAAATGCCAGGGCCTTCATGATATGGCTATAGTATTCATCATCACTTTCACCCTTAATAGAATAGGTCTGAATCCCAAAGTGCTTTACAATAGATGCTGCTACATCATCTTGAGTACTCAGGGGGTTTGATGCACAAAGCGCCACCTCAGCACCACCCTCTTTAAGGGTCCTTACCAGGTTTGCTGTCTCTGTAGTCACATGGAGACAACAGGAGATCCTGACCCCCAAGAGGGGTTTTTCCTTAGAGAACCTCTCCCTTATCATCCTCAGTACTGGCATTCTCCTTTCTGCCCACTCTATCTTTTCAAAACCCTGTTCTGCAAGCCCTATATCCTTAATATCGTAATCCATTTGTATCCTCCTGTGTAAATTGGCAACAATCAGCCTACAAGCTGTCGGTTAAGAAAACAAGATTAAATTATCCTAAATTTATTATATCCCTGCCTTTTTTCTTATCTCATCCACCATGTCGAGCCTCTCCCAGTAAAACTCTGGCTCGCTCCTGCCAAAGTGGCCGCCGCAGGCAGTCTTCTTGTAAATAGGCCTTAAGAGATCGAGCTTTTCAATAATCTTTCTCGGTCTTAAGTCAAATAGCTCATTTACAATCTCTGCAATCCTGTCAGGGCTTATCTTTGATGTGCCCTGGGTATCTATCATAACTGATACTGGCCTTGCCACACCTATAGTATAGGCAATCTGTATCTCAAGCCTGTCTGCAAGACCTGCAGCAACGAGATTCTTTGCAATGTAACGGGCCATATAAGAACCGCTTCTGTCCACCTTTGACGGGTCTTTTCCTGAGAAGGCACCACCACCATGACTACCTACCCCGCCATAGGTATCCACAATAATCTTCCTGCCTGTCATTCCACAATCACCTTTTGGACCACCAATGACAAACCTACCTGTGGTGTTGATAAATATCTTGGTCTTGTCATCCATCATATGGCTTGGGATGACCTTTTTTATGACCTCTTCTGTTATGCCCTCCCTTACTGTCTCTATAGATACATCAGGTATGTGCTGGGCTGCTATGACCACGGCCTCAACCCTGACTGGTTTGTGTTCTATATATTCTATGGTAACCTGGCTTTTACCATCGGGCCTTAAAAAATTCAGGATGTTTTTTTTCCTCACCTCAGCAAGCCTGCCTACAAGCCTATGGGCAAACATAATGGGCATGGGCATATACTCAGGTGTCTCGTTACATGCATAACCGAACATAAGACCCTGGTCTCCTGCACCCTGTTCATGGTCCTCTGTCTCATTAACCCCCATGGCTATATCCGGTGACTGCTCATCTATGGCAGTGATAACAGCACAGGTCTCCCAGTCAAAACCCATGGCAGAGTGGTTATAACCTATCTCCTTTACTGTCTGTCGCACAATATCAGGGATATTGACATAGCAACTCGTTGTTATCTCACCGCCTACAAGGGCAAGCCCTGTGGTTACATAGGTCTCACAGGCTACCCTCGCTGCCTTGTCCTGCTCGATTATTGCATCCAGTACTGCGTCAGATATCTGGTCTGCTACCTTATCAGGATGCCCCTCTGCTACTGACTCTGATGTAAACAAAAACCTCGTCATACTCATGTGGTATCCTCCTTTGATATTTTTAATCGTAACATTTTATAAAATCCTGGGGAAACAACCTTGCCATCTCCTTTCTTAACAGATACTCTGCATCCTTTGGTGACTCCTTTCCCATGATCTCTGAGACAATATCCTTACAGTAACTATGTTCTATGCCCCTTATTATCTTCTTTGCCCTGGGTACAGAATATGGGTTCATACTTATCTCATCGAGACCGAGTCCTAAAAGAACAGGTATATAGAGGACCTCCCCTGCCATCTCACCGCACATGGCCACCTCT
>JAOAHW010000179.1 GCA_026415015.1 Syntrophorhabdaceae bacterium | reverse complement strand
CATCTCTTATGCCGCCCAAGGATATCCTCATAAATTTCCTGCCCAGTGCTCTTGCAATGGACTTACCAAGGGATGTCTTTCCAACTCCAGGAGGACCAACAAAGCACAGTATAGGGCCTTTCATGTCAGGTTTTAGCTTTCTCACAGCAAGGTATTCCAGTATCCTCTTTTTTACCTTCTCCAGGTCATAGTGGTCTTCGTTTAAAATAGTATTTGCCTCTTCTATGTTGAGGTTATCCTCTGTACGTTTTGACCATGGAAGCTCAATGAGCCAGTCAAGATATGTCCTTGACACAGTGTATTCTGCTGACATGGTACTCATCTTTGAGAGCCTGTCCAGCTCCTTCTCTGCTACCTTCTGGACATCAGGGGGCATCTTTGCCTCAACGATCTTTTTTCTTATCTCCTCTATCTCTGTAAACTTATCCTCAGACTCGCCAAGTTCCTTTTGGATTGCCTTTAACTGCTCCCTCAGATAGTATTCACGTTGTGTCTTGTCTATACCCTCTTTCACATGGGTCTGGATACGGCTACTCAGTTCAAGGGTCTCCACCTCCCTGTTTAGGAGGATGGTCACCTTTTTTAACCTCTCTTTCAGGTCTATAGTCTCCAGGATCTCCTGTTTTTCCGATACACTTATATTTATTGTAGATGCAATGAGATCAGATAAATTACCAGGATTCTCCACCTTAGATGCTATCTGGGCGAGCTCAGATGATAGATATGGTGCCATCTCAACAGCCTTCTTATAGAGGTTCTTGAGGTTCAGATACATGGCATCAACCTCTATATCCCTCTGATATTCCTCAAAGATGGGGAGTATTCTTGCCTTAAGCGTATGCTCCCTCTCTGTAAATTCTATAAGTTTAAACCTGCATATGCCCTGTACTACAATCCTCTGGCTTCCGTCCACCATCTTTACCATTTTCATAATAGTTGCTACAGTACCAATGGTATAGAGGTCTTCGATATCCGGGTCCTCTATATCAGGGTTCTTCTGGGTTATTATGCCTATCATCCTGTCCTTTGCCATGGCATCGTCGATAAGCCTTATGGACTTCTCCCTGCCTACAATCAGAGGCATGACAAGGTCAGGATAGGCAACCGTCCCCCTTAAGGGGAGTATGGGCAATTCCGCAGGTATAAACAGCCTGTCCTTTATACTTTTATCGTTTTTAAAACCAATAACCATCGAGCCTCCTATTTTTTCACATCCTCAAACTCTGCATCCACCACGTCATCATCACCCTTTCGGCCTCCTCCCTGATACTGCTGCTGGTATTGCTGCTGACCACCAGGGCCGCCTGCTGTCTGACCTGCGGTCTTTTTGTAGAGTGCTTCAGCTACCTTGTGGGATGCCTGTGTAACTTCATCTATTGACCTTTTAACCCTGTCTATATCACCGCTCTTTAGCGCCTCTTTTGCTGTTGCTATGGCATCTTCAAGTGGTCTTGTTTCATCGCTGGTTAATTTGTCCCTGTTGTCCCGCAAGGTCTTCTCTGAGTTATATACCAGATTATCAAGCTGGTTTTTCATGTCTATTTCCTGCTTACGTTTTCTGTCTTCATCAGCATGCATCTCAGCATCCCTTACCATCCTCTTTATCTCATCCTCACTGAGACCTGTCTCTTATACACATCT
>JAOAHW010000134.1 GCA_026415015.1 Syntrophorhabdaceae bacterium | reverse complement strand
CCATCAAAGATGAACTGTTGATTCTTTTTTGTTATCCCTATCCCAAAGTCCTCAACAATCAAAAGATTCTTGTCTCCCTCCTGGTTTACACTTATCTTTATCAGACCACCATCGGGCGTGTTCTCAATGGCATTTTTTACTATCCCTTCCACAACATCCTTTAGAATATAAGGGTCTATGGCAACATAGAGGTCATTCTCACCCTCTATCTGAAACTCTATCTTTCTGTGCCGTGAGTTATCTTTTATCTTATCCAAGACAGGTTTGATAAACAGAAATAGGTCAATGACCTGGAGAGATTGTGTCTCAAGCCCCTTTGATACATTGAATATCGCATCGGTCTCCCTGGAGATAGTAAATAGACGTTCAATATTTCTCTCAAGTATATCTATAACAACCTTAAAATCCTCGAGCAGAGCGAGATTTGACAGCCTTCTCTTGAGTATCCTTATATTACCCTGGATAACAGACAGAGGGGTCTTAATCTCATGGGAGAGATGATTAATTGCCTTTGTCTTTGCCATATTCAGGCCTTCCAACTCCTTATGGGATTTTATAAGGGCATCATGGGCAAGTTTTCTCTCTGTTACATCCCTGAGATATACAAGATATACCAGCTCTCCCCTGTATGTAATGCTTGCCGCAGAGACCTCTATATAAATAATCTTTCCTGTTTTTGTGATACCCTTGAACTCATACCTTGCAGGTATATCCTCTCCTGACCTCCTTCTAAGGTTCATGTTCTTTACCATATCCAGGTCATCAGGATGGACAATAATAAAAATGGGCTTCCCAATTATCTCATCCTGACTGTTATATTCAAACATCTCCACATATCTTTTATTTACATACTGAATAATTTCTCCATGGATGATTGCTACCCCGTCATTTGAATGTTCTATAGCAATTCTATAACGTTCTTCGCTCTCTTTGAGTGCCTGCTCTGCGAGCTTTCTCTGAGTTATATCCAGCATTGTGCCTTCATAATAGGCTATCTTATTATCAGCATCTCTAACAGCCTTTGCATTAATGGATATCCAGTGTAGGCTCCTGTCCTTTCGATACATCTCAACCTCAAAATGCTCAACATAACCATGTTCATGGAGAAGCCTCACCAATCTTTTTCTATCCTCTGGATGTATATATAATTGGTGCTCCATATCTGTTATGGAATTTATCAGTTCTTCAGGGGAATCATAGCCATGAATCCTGGCAAGGGATGGATTTGCACTTAAAAAACGGCCTTCAGGACTTGTTTGAAAAATACCTTCTATGGCATTTTCAAAAATATTCCTGTATTTTTCCTCTGCCTTCCTGAATTCGATCTCACATTTTTTTAATTCTTGAAGGCGCTGCCTTAATTCAATTACTTCCCTTTCAAGGTCTTTATTGCACATATTCCACACAAACCCCTGAAAAATAAAATAGAGCTTTAAAAAATCTCTATACGGCCTTTTAAATTGTATTTGATCTTCTCTTCAAAAACCTTCTTTCGATAACTAATGCTTATCAGTAACCATCAAATCTATCTTCTCTCTATTTTACATTTAATCAAGTAAATATCCAGCATAAAAAAAGATTATTGGTCAAATTTGAACCCCTTTTCCCTTATCACCTTCACACAGGCCTCTACAACATCGCTATCATACAAAATACCCTTGTTTTTTTCTATCTCTTCAAGGGCAATATCCATGCCAAGGGAAGGTCTATAGGGCCTGTGGGAGGCCATAGATTCTACTACATCGGCTACACCTATTATCCTTGCATCCATTAATATGTCATCTCCCTTAAGTCCACTTGGGTAACCAGACCCATCCATTCTTTCATGGTGTTGCTTGATTATCTCTGCCACTGGGTAATTAAAATCTATACCTTTTAATATCTCATAGCCTCTCTCTGGGTGATCCTTCAATAGGTCAAACTCCTTTTTATTCAATCTCCCTGGCTTACTCAATATCTCTGCTGGCATGGATATCTTACCTATGTCATGGAGCATACTGGCAATCCTTAATAGCTTCATATTTTGGTCAGGATAATTCATCTCCTTTGCTATAGCAAGAGCCAATTCTGTGACCCTCTTTTGATGTCCTGAAGTATAAGGGTCTTTCAACTCTAATGTAGTGGATAGGGCATTGATTATGTCATCCATGACCTTCTGAAGCCTCTCAAGGCTTTCTTGCAACATCTTTTCTTTATTTTTCTTCTCTGTGGTATCCTCAATGGTGCCCTCAAAACACATTACCTTACCCATAAAGTCATAGACTGCCCTCACATTCATATTCACCCAGATCTTGCTTCCATCTCTCCTGAAAAATCTGGTTTCATAATTCTCTACATAACCACTACTTTTCAACATTGATTCAAAATTCTCTCTCTCGTCTTTGTCAACAAACATCTCCCTACCATAATCCTTTACATTATTGATAAGCTCATCTGGAGATTCATAACCAAGGATCTTTGAAAGGGATTTATTTGCCATTATAAATCGTCCATTCTCTGTAACCTGAAATATACCCTCAACTGCGCACTCAACAATATTTCTGTATTTCTCTTCGCTTTCTTTTAATTCAATTAAGGTTAGATTTTTATCTATCTTTTCAAATAAAATATCCTCTTTTCTCTCCCTTAGTTCCCTTGATTGTTCAGTTATCTTCTCAACCAGGCTATTGTAACCCCTCTGTATTGCCTCCTCGATGTTTCTGTGTTTTGTCATATCATTTCCTATACATAAAATGCCTATGACCTCTCCTTTGTCATTTTTTATAGGCTTATTAGACCATAGTACCCAGACAAGGCTTCCATCCTTTTTTCTGTTTTCGTTTTCATTAATACTAAAATCATTTGGTCTTCTGCATATTTTATCTATCAAATTAGTCAGAATACGGCCTGAAGACTCTTTTAAAGGTACGATAGTCTCTAATACATGCCTTCCTATTAGCTCATCGTATGAATAACCAAAGAAAGATAGGCCATATTCGTTACAATAGGTGACTTTCCCTTGCCTATCCATACAGAGTATTATACTCCCTGATTTTTCAATTATATCCCAGTTGATATTGCTATCGTTTCCTTTCAATATGGCCTCATATCAAAAGAAAAATTTTATTGTTTAAAATTAAAACCCCAGAAAACAGGTTTTTATGTCCATTCAAAGGCTAAGAAAAAAATTTCCCCGGGTTCAAGATGCCTTTAGGGTCAAACATTTTTTTGACCCTCTTCATAAACTCAAGGCTATCACCGTGCTCTATCTTTAGGAAATGCCTCTTGCCTATGCCCACACCGTGTTCCCCTGTACAGGTCCCTTCAAGGCTCAATGCCTTAAGGACTATCCTCTCATTTATCTCCTCAACCCTATTCCACCTGACCCTATCCTCTGGATTATCCATGACAATAACATGGATATTACCATCTCCTGCATGACCGAATACATAAGCTTTTAGACCATTTATCTCTTTTTTTATATAGCCTACCATCTCGCTGTATCTTGAAAGGGGCACTGCCACATCCATAATCAAAGGTAATAGACCTGGATGAGACCTTTTTATAGACTCAAAGGTAAGATGCCTCATCTCCCAGAGTCTTGCCCTCTCTGTGGCGCCTATGCCTTTATCAAGAAAGATACACCTGTTCTCTCTACATATATCCTCAACAAATGCAAGCTCTGGTTTTAATCCTTCTTCATTATAGCCATGAAACTCCATAAGCAGTGTTGGCATCTCATGCAGTTTAAGCCCTCTATCTTTATTCAAGACAGCCATAACATCGCTGTCAAGAAATTCCATTGCCGCTGGCATAAGCCCTGAACTCATTACCTGAAAAACCGTGTCTGTTGCATTTATAACATCAGGAAAAACTGCCCTTAATGCAGTATAACCACCTGGAAGGCCAACAAGCCTCAAGGTTGCCTCTGTAACTATACCAAGGGTCCCTTCAGAACCTATAAAAAGGGCACAGAGATTGTAACCAGATGAACTCTTTCTTGCACGGCTCCCTACATCTATTACAGAACCATCTGCGAGCACAACCTTTATCTTCATAATGCAGTCTTTTGTGGCACCGTATTTAACAGTCCTGATACCGCTCGCATTGTTACCAATCATACCACCGATGGTTGCTGCTGCCCCTGGGTCAGGAGGAAAAAAAAGCCCGTATCTACTTAGGATCTTGTTGAGGTCTTTATAGATAACACCCACCTGGACATCTACCTGGAAGTCCTCCTTCCGTATTGCCAGCACTTTATTCATCTTTTGAAAGTCAATACAGATGCCTTTATCAACAGGGATGGGATTCCCCTCAAGGCTTGTCCCCACACCCCAGGGTGTGATAGGTATATTATTGTCATTGGCAACCCGGACGATCCTGCTCACATCATCTTTACTATTAGGAAAGACAACCACATCAGGCAAAACCGGGGTATGGAAAGACTCATCATGGGAGTGTAATTCCCTTACTGACTGACCAGTGGATACACCATCATCCCCTAAGATTAACCTTAGTTCCTTTAGTATCTTTTCATCGATCATATAATTCACCTTCTGACTATCCATTTTGCTTTAATATGAAACTTTTTTCAACTGAAATATATTGGAATCTTCTACTTTACTTATTGACAGATAAAAAATCAGATGTTAAGGTTGACTTAAGTGAGTAAAAAAGGGGGGAATTATGATTCATTATGCGTGGATTATTGCATTTACAGGGACAATAGTTACTATTCTTGCCCATGGCTTTGGAAGGATGTCCTATTCTGTGATATTGCCATCCATGAAGGATGGGCTTTCCCTCACCTATACCCAGCTTGGCTCTATTGCTATGGGTAATTTTATAGGTTATCTCTCTCTGGCAATCATAGGGGGGTTCCTTGCTGCCCGTTTCGGTGTCAGGAGGGTTGTGTTTATATCTCTTCTTATCATAGGGATAAGCCTTTTCCTTACTGGTTTCTCCCAGTCCTTTATCTTTGCCTTTTTTATGCGCCTTATATCTGGACTTGGAAACGGTGGGAGCTATGTCCCTATCATGGCACTGCCTGCTGCCTGGTTTGTTATGAAAAAAAGGGGGCTTGCCACAGGTATAGTATCAGGCGGGATTGGATTCGGCCTATTTCTCTCGGGTATCATACTGCCACCCGTTATTGCAGCATTTGGCAAAGATGGCTGGAGATACGCATGGTTCTTACTGGGCATTATAGTCTTTATCTTTGCCTTTGTCTGCTATGCCTTTCTGAGAAACAACCCAAAAGAAAAAGGAACAACCATGTATGGCGGCGAAGAAGAACAAAAAGGCGGTGCAAAGGTCACACTGTTTTCTGCCTTCAAGGATGTGGTTGTAGAACCTGAGATATGGAAACTCGGGTGTGTTTATTTCATGTATGGCTTCTCATATATAATCTATCTTACCTTCTTTGTGGCATATCTTACAAAAGAGATGGGTGTTAAACCAGCAGAGGCAGGGGGGATATTCTCCATCCTTGGCATCTTCAGCATCTTCTGTGGGGTTATATACGGATGGATATCAGACCTGTTAGGCAGAAAATACGGCTCTATGCTTGCTTATATAAACCTTGCCATAGCATATATCATATTTGCATTATGGAGGGAACCAATAGGCTTTTATGTCTCTGCTATTGCCTTTGGGGTCGCAGCCTTCTCCATACCCACCATTATGGCTGCAGCATCAGGTGATGCAGTAGGAGGAAGGCTTGCCCCTGCAGGGCTTGGTTTTATAACCCTATTTTTCGGTATAGGACAGGCACTGGGCCCTGTAATAGGAGGTTGGCTCAAGGATACTACAGGTACCTTTACATATGCATTTTTGCTCTCTGCAGGGGTCTCTCTTTTAGGTGCAGCTGGCTCTCTTATACTTAAAAAGAAAACAGGATAAACTGTACCTTTACAGGGGTCTCAAATTCAAACCCCTCGGGAAAACATCTCTCGTAATTCCCTCTTTAGGATCTTTCCTGAGGGGTTTCTTGGCAACTCCTCAACAATATGGACCACCTTGGGGACCTTATAACCTCCCACTTTGCCCTTGCAGAAACCGATGATCTCTTCAGGCTTTAAAGACCCTTTATTTCGCAATACTACTACTGCTGTTACTGCCTCTCCCCACACAGGGTGAGGTGTCCCAATCACACTGGCGTCTTTTATTTCAGGGTGTTGATATAGTACCTTTTCTACCTCTGCAGGATATACATTCTCTCCCCCTGTTATTATCATGTCTTTTAGTCTATCTATAACCCTTATATAACCCCTTTCATCTATTGAACATACATCTTCTGTGTGAAACCACTCACCTCTAAATACCTTTTCAGTCTCTTTCTCTTTCCTCCAGTATCCCTTTGATAAACCAGGGCCTTTGGCTATCATCTCCCCTATACCACCAGATGGAACAGCGATCCCTTTCTCATCCACAATCCTGATCTCCATATCAAAACTTGCCCTGCCGCATGACTCAAGGATATTGTATTCACCTCTATCAAACGCCTCTTTTATATCCCTGAACGAGAGATTTGTTGTAACCCCTGTTGTCTCTGTTGTTCCATGGTGTTCCCCTAAGATAAAACCAAAGGTGTCTATAAACACCTTGTATCTCAACGGATTGATGCCAGCACCGGCAAACCATAGTTTCTTCCAGCTTGTTAGGTCAAACCTTTTAAAATCAGTATAATCTAGAATCATGGATACCATAGGGGTAGCAAGCATACCTGCTGTCAATCTTTCATTTTCAGTATATCTTAAAAAAAGCTCTATATCCCATCTGGGAAAAAGATATGCAGGGCATGCAATATATACACTCGCCAAAAATGGGGTATACGCTGTGCTATGATAGAAGGGACATACAACAAATACCTTATCATCAATAGTAAGGCTGTTATTCATATACCCTACCCTGCCTGCATGGTATAGGTTCATATGGGTCTGCATAACACCTTTAGGCAGACCTGTAGTTCCACTTGTGTACATCAAAAACGCTACATCATCTTCATATACCTCCACATTAGGCTCATGGAGAGATGCGTCTTTTATAAGCTCTTCATAGGCAAGCCATCCCTTGGGCTTATTCTCTGGTGAGCCAAAATATATAAAATGTTTTATTGAATCTATCTTTTTTCCAAATGCCTCTGCCATCTCTACATATTGCTCATGGACTATAAGCGCTGATGGCTCCGAGTCTTTAAGGATGACCTCTATCTCTGGCGGAGCCAATCTGAAATTGCATAAAACATAAATCAAACCTGCATTTGGAACAGATAATGAATTTTCTAAATATTCAAGACTATTTTGACTTAATATAGCAACCCTATCGCCTTTCTTTAAACCAAGGCCAAGAAGGGCATTACCCATTCGGTATGCCCTATCCTTAATCTTAAGAAATGTTAATCTTCTTTGTTGCCCCTCAACCTCTACAAACCCAATCTTATGAGGAAAGAGTGCGGCGTTCCTATCTATTAAAGTCCTTATAGTTGAGAAGGTTCTATCTTTTACCATAATCACCTCCAGCGCATAACTCTGAGGGGTTCATCCCCCTCAGAGTGGAAATTTCAATAAGATGTTCAGTTCTTTTTTAGAAAATCGAGACAGAATTTTAGGGCCTCATCAGCAGGTAATCCCATTGCCTTCTTCTCTTTTACATACTCATCAAGCAAAGGTCTCACCTTTGTTGCCCATATCTCATCTTCTTCCTTTGAAAGCCTTATTATCTGATTTCCTCTCTTCTTAATGTATTCATATGCCTCCATATCTATATCATTCCAGGTCTTGCCCTGTTTATATTCCCATTCATTGTTGATCTCTTCTATGGTCTTTTTGATATTATCAGGAAGGGCATTCCATTTAGATTTGTTCATGACAACAAAGGTCCCTATTGTATATGATGAACCAAAGTTCTGGATTGTAGCCTTTACAAGCTCTCCATGCTTCCATCCCTGAAGCGTTTCAACAGGGGCTAAGATCCCATCCACAACACCTGTTCTTAATGCATCATATGTATCTGGCATTGTCAGGGAAACCGGTGCTGCCCCAAATGACTTTATTATTGCTGCTGTAGTCCCTGTTGTCTTGATCTTCAAACCTCTTATATCTTCAAGTTTACTTACTGGTTTCTTTGTATGGAGTATCCCAGGTCCATGGGCAACAAGATACATAACCTTTACATTTTCTAATTCTTTTGGCCTGAATTTTTTGTAATAGGCATTTATCAGCTTTGTTGCCTGTATCCCATCTCTATACCCAAGAGGGAGGTCTATAACCTCCATCATGGGAAATCTTCCTCTTGTATAAGAAAAACAACTCATAGCAATATCTGCAATGCCTCTAAGGACAGCATCAAATGACTGATTGGCTGGAACCAATGTATTGGCAGGATAGTAATTGATCTTTACTGCCCCATTAGTCCTTTTCTCAACTTCTTTTATCCATTCTTCGACGCATATGCTGTTTTTATGTGTTGGTGGGAAAAAATTAGCATAGTTAAATTTGAAACTATTCTGTGAAAAGGCAGGAAGTGGACATAATATAGATAAGCAAAAGACAAAAAATGCGAAAAAAGATAAAAGACAATAACCAGATAACCAACCCTTACTCATAATGACCTCCTGTTTTTTAGAAAATGTGCCAACCTTTTATTAACGTACAGATGCTAATTAGCCTGATTCGTACTTTAATTTAGATTGGATTCATTTTCTATTTTAGCAATTGCTATGCCAGAATGAGTATTAGCCCTTATATAAATCTTAAAAAGGGTTCAAGATTTATAGAGAAAAAAATCATAACTTACAGTGATTATTAGAGATTAAAAGATACAAGCCAATCTTAAAAGTTTAATGGGATTGAATCAGGCGACCTCTAATCTCTTTTTAATAACTTGCTGATTTTTCAATACATATACAAAACCTTTACAGAACATGGCAAAGGTCTTGGTGTTCCTTCAGCTAAGAGGGATGAATTTATTAATACAAGTTAAATCAATATGTTATCCATCGTGCTCATGTAGGATAAATATGCCTGTGTATAAGGTTTTTTCTGATGCCCTCAAAGTTATTATTATAAGTATGATTATATTTTTTTATTGGGTAATTTTGAGGCACACATGTATCTTTGAGAGACCTACTTGTATCTTTAAGATACAGACCATATTTTTTAATGGCTATAAGGGATCAGTCAAAATTAATTAAACTTCGATTATTAAATACTTATAAAATTAGAAAACTAAGATAATCTTATTTTCTCGTATAAACTGAATATTTCCTTATTGAAGGGATTGAATGGGGGTCTTCAGGTAACTGGTCATCAGGGGCAGCAAGGCCTTCATCTACTTCTTCTGGTGTCTCATCTACCTTCTTGCCTAAATTTTCAAAAGGCAACTTACAGAAAATCTCTACTAATTTGGGGTCAAAGAATTTACCACTGTGTCTCTTTATATCCTCTATGGCATCCCAGTGCGCCAGAGGTGACCTGTATGGCCTCTCCTCAGTAATTGCACAGTATACATCAGCAATCTTTAATATCCTTGAACCAGGCGGTATCTCCTCACCCTTTAAACCAGATGGGTAGCCTGTGCCATCATAATTCTCATGGTGATGCTCTATCATGGGGACAACCGCCCTTGTGCATTCGAGACCAAGGACATCCATCAAGGACCCGCCTATTCCTGGGTGGAGTTTTATCTTTTCAAACTCTTCGTCCGTAAGTCGCCCAGGCTTATCTATCAATGCATCGCTTATGCCGACCTTTCCAAGGTCATGGAGCAGACCTGCAAACTTGAACCACCTCTCGAGTTTATATACCTCATCCTGGTCAATAGACATGACCCATTCCTGATCACCCAGGGCTGCATCAAGGAGCATTACACCTATATTTGTAACCCTCTCACTGTGACCTAATGTCCATTTGCTCTTTGCCTCTATAATCCTTACAAAGGCAAGGATTACAGCCAATTGATTGCATTCAGCAATAAGGGCATTATTGGCGTATTTTATGGAGTCTTCTATGGCAAGGGCTGAGATTTGAGCCATATCAGACAGACGTTTCTTATCAGCAGGGGTAAAATTAAAATTATTTGCATCACTGTATGTGAGTCTTACCCAGCCTATGGAGCTCTGTTTATCTTTCCCAAGATAAGAGGATATAACCTTGTTTGGTATCTGGTCGGGTGTTGAACCCCTTCCTGTCTTTATTTTTCGGGAGATTACATACTCATATTCAACCTCTTTGCCTCTACCTGAGGCGAGATGAAAATAGCATGACTCACCACCAATTAGATCAAAGAAACAATTAGCGCAATCATTTAAGGTCTTGAGTATTATCTCGTCATTCCAGTATACACTTTTAGACTTTAATTTTAGTTCCTCTATCTCCTTTTCTATGCTTGCCAGTTCTTCCATTTAACTCCTCAATATTCTTCTAATTTGCGATGTTATTATATGTAAAAAAATTTGTCAAGAAAAAAATTAAATTTTTTTAATTTTTTTTATTTTTTATTCAAAGGTCTGTCATTTTCCCATTTTCCCTTATAAACAACCTTTCCATCTTCACTATATAGTGTTCCATATCCATGGAACATGCCATCCTTAAACTGACCTATATACTTACTTTTTCGTGAGAGTGTATAAACACCTTTGCCATTCATCTTACCGTCCCTCCACTGACCTACATACTTTGCTCCATTGGCAAATGTGCATGTGCCGTGACCATGGTATTTTCCATTCTTGAATTCACCAGTATAAGTGCTCTTAGGAGATATTACAAATGTCCCTTTTCCGTTCTGACAGTTTCCTTTTATACATTCGGCGTTCGATATTACTGGTGCATAAAAAAAAGTTGATAAAAATAAAAAAAATATTAGCTTTTTTAGAAAATTTAGTTCCATTTCTTCACCCCCCCACTCCTATCTGATAAGTTAACTCTACAATTAATAAAGCTATTTTTTCAAGACATTTATATACTCTACCTCAATAAAATATGTTATAAAAAAATTATGTTTGTTGATTCTCACTGCCATCTTGAGATGGAGTCATACAATAAAGACAGGGACGAGGTGATAGAAAAAAGTCTAAAGGCGAGTATCCTGTATATACTAACAGTAGGGACTGAAAATAGGTATTTCAAGACAGTCAATGACCTGACAACAAGGTATAAGAATATATTAGGGGCGATAGGCATTCACCCCCATAATAGCGATCAGTTTAATGAAACTACAGCAAAAAAAATAAAGGATTATATTAGAGAAAATAAAAAGATAGTTGCCTATGGCGAGATAGGCCTTGATTTTTTCAAAAATTACTCACCCCAGGATATCCAGGTCAAGGCCTTTATTCGTCAGATTCACCTTGCAAAAGAACTAAAGATACCTATAATAGTGCATTCAAGGCAGGCAAAGGAAAAGACCATCGAGATATTGAAGGAAAATAGCGCCTCAGATAATGGTGGTGTTATCCACTGCTATTCTTATGATAGAGAATCGGCAAAAAGGTTTCTTGATATGGGTTTTTATATATCCATCCCAGGAACTATTACCTACGGCGATAAAAAGCAGTCAATAGATCTGGTCAGGTATATCCCTCTGGATAGGCTCCTTTCAGAGACCGATGCACCTTTTCTTACACCTGTTCCATTCAGGGGAAAGAGAAACGAGCCATCTTTTGTAAGGTATACGGTGGAAAAGATAGCATCTATAAAGAATATGGATATAGAAGAGATTACCTCGAATATATATAAAAATTTTGTCGACTTATTCTTAAGGAATTACAAGGGAGGCCAGATATGAAACCTGCCATTATAATAGTAGATATGCTCCAGGGCAATTACAGAAAAGAAAAAACAGGTGAAAAAGAAGAGGAAAAGATAATAGAGCCTGTAAGGGATTTTTTAAAGGTCTGCAGGGGTAAGGATATACCTGTTATATTTGCATGTGATAGCTTTTTAAAGGATGATTTTATATTTAAAGGGAGGATGAAACCCCATGCAATAAGGGGGACTAAAGATACCCTACCTTTGGCAGAACTTGAACCACAGAAAGACGACATAATCCTTGAAAAAAGGAGATTCAGCGCATTTTTCAAGACAGACCTTGACCAGACATTAAGGACATGGGGTATAGACACTGTGCTTATTGGCGGTGTGAATACACACTTCTGTGTCCTTGCCACTGCCTTTGATGCCCTGTGTCATGACTTTTATACCATAATCCTTGAGGATTTAAGCGCAGCATACGACAAAAATATACATAAATCCTTTATGGATGCCTATAGGTATTCTGCCATTTACCCTATCTTCAGGGTAATGCAGTCAAAAGAATTTTTAGAACTCCATGAGAAAAAAGATATTACCTGATATATTATGTCACAGGTCTATTTAGAGGAAGAGGAAAAGGGTAAAAGAAAAAAGATAATTATTTTTATTGCAATATTTGTTGCAGCACTACTTATAATAGGTGCTTACTACAGATTTCTAAAGAGACCCAAGGTTACTGCAACCCCTGAGACAGCCAAGGCAAGCGAGTTGAATATTATTTATCCCGTCTCCAGATTCAGGTTAGCCAAAAAGACTGTCCAGATAAAAAATGAAACGCCTGAGAGGACGAAGATAGATATAATGATGAAAGCCTTGAAGGATGAAAAGGCAATACCTGAAAGACTGGAGTTATATGATTATACAATAGATTCTAACGGTATAATATACACAAATCTCTCAGGTCACCTGATAGAAGATATTAATGAGCCTTCTCAGGAGATTATGGCTTTATATTCAATAATAAATACCTTGATCTCAAATACAGGCAATGCCAAGGCAGTACAGATATTAATAGAAGGAAGGCCTGTCTATACTCTAAAAGGTTTGATATATACATATAAACCATTGCCTTATAATAATGATTTGATGGAGGATTGAATGCTTGATTCAAAGATAATAAGAGAGAAGATTGACCTTTTATATGAAGGCCTGCGGAAAAGAGGTATAAGTTTTGATGTAGATGCCTTATTAAGGATTGATGAAAAAAGAAGGGGCCTTATCAAGGAGACAGAAAGGTTAAAAAACGAGAAAAATAGATTATCCGATGAGATAGCCCGACTAAAAAAGGCAGGTGCTGATACAAAAGAATATATCGAACATCTCAAGGATATAGGTAAAAAGATTGGAGAGCTTGACCAGGAATTGAGACAGACGGAAAGACAGTGGGATGATATAATGCTTATCATACCAAATATCCCCCATATGTCTGTCCCTGAAGGCACAACAGAAGAAGATAACAAGGTTGTAAGAATATGGGGTGAAAAGCCTGTTTTTGATTTTGAGCCCCTGCCCCACTGGGATATAGGTGAAAGACTTGATATATTGGACTTTAAAAGGGCTGCTAAGATAACAGGTTCGAGGTTTACCCTTTACAAATCCTTTGGTGCACAACTTGAAAGGGCACTTATCAATTTTATGCTTGACCTCCATACAAGGGAACATGGATATATAGAGGTCCTCCCGCCGTTTATGGTAAACAGACAGACCATGACAGGCACAGGCCAGTTGCCAAAATTCGAGGATGAGTTATTCAGGCTTGATGGTATAGACTATTTCCTCATACCTACTGCTGAGGTCCCTGTAACCAATATATTCAGCAACGAGATACTCATGGAGGATGAACTCCCTATAAAGTTTGTTGCCTATACACCCTGTTTTAGAAAAGAGGCTGGTGCCCATGGTAAAGATACAAGGGGACTGACAAGACAGCACCAATTCAACAAGGTAGAACTTGTTAAATTCAGCCTCCCAGAGACATCATATGATGAGCTTGAGGGACTTCTTCTCGATGCAGAGGATGTGCTAAGAAGACTGAACATCCACTACAGGGTATCCCTCTTATGCACAGGTGACCTTGGTTTTTCATCAGCCAAGACCTATGATATAGAGGTCTGGCTACCAGGACAGAATATATACAGAGAGATATCCTCCTGCAGCAACTTTGAGGCATTTCAGGCAAGGAGGGCAATGATTAGATATAAAAAGGCAAATGGCAAAAACGAGTTTGTCCATACATTAAACGGCTCTGGCCTTGCTATTGGCAGGACTGTAATGGCTGTTCTTGAAAACTATCAGAACCAGGATGGTTCAATCACAGTGCCTGAGGTGCTTAGACCATATATTAACGGGATGGAAAGGTTCCCTGAATAGTGCCTTCTGAAAAAGGCCTTTTGCCCTTTGGTACATCTCAATTGCATTAGCTGTATGGATTTTATAAATGTTCTATAGTCTTTAGTCTATTGTCTATAGTCTATCTGGGATAGGATATCCTCAATCCTTGAAAGGACTGCAGGGTCATCTTCTTTCTCCTTTATCTCTATGAGAAGTTGCCTTGCATTGCCATCAAAGAGATAATAAAAAAAGTCTATGGCTTTTAAGAGCAGACTCTTATCGCCTATCTCCTTGAGGGTATTGACTATGGCAAGGATTGCCTTTTTCTTCTTTGTCATGCATATCCCCTTTATTAAAAGGTCTTTTATCTCCGGAACCTCTTCCTTTTTAAGATGAATCAAAAGGGGATTTATCATGCCTTTATCTTTTATCTCTGTGAGGACCTTAATTGCATGAGCCCTCTTTATAGCATCATCAACATAGAGTATCTGAAGTAATGGCTGTATATCAATACCTTTGTCATCAGACTTTGCCTTTTCAAAAAATTCAGTATAATCCATAGCCTGGATTATAAGACTCGCAAGGACGATACCTGATTCCTCTCTTGTAAAGACCATATTGTCTTTCCATTTTATCACGACCTCAAGGTCATCCTTTCCAAGGAATGTTCTGTTGACAATGGAATTCTTCAGATAATTCCTTGTCCTCTTTTTCTCTTCAAATTCATGGAGTTTAAGGATATTGAACAGCGGGTCAATAAGGTATCTTCCTGAGAGGTGATAGTATAGATTGCCGAGGGACTCTGTCTCTATAATTATATCCCTTTCCTTTAATGCATTGAGATACCCAGTGATGCGTTTTTTTGGCATGGATGTCCAGCAGTAGAGGTCTTCTATGGTGAATCTCTTTATAGTGTTTTCTTTCTTGTCTATAAAGACAGCCATGAGGCCCCTAAACTCTATGTCCTCCATCATGTCCTTTAATATATCTGCAAGCACCTTCTCTGGGCTCATCTTTGCCCTAAGCATGGCAAGCTCTATTGGTTTATAGCTGTGTGCCATATCCCATAATACACTTTCACCTTCATAGGCCTCTTTGACAACCTCACCTTTTATGGGTTTTACCTCACAAATAGAATAGATATCTGTCCCTGCAAAGGGTGTAAACCACTCAAAAAATGTCTCTTTTTCACCAGCGGCTATTATAAATATATTTTCCTGTTCTAAACAGAATTTTATAAATCTCTCAAATTTTTCCTGTTCGCCTTTGTTAAGATGGGCATATCTCTCACAGTTATCAAGGATAAAATAACATGGTTCATCCTCAATAAGCCTTTTGCATAAAGAGATGATATCAAGACCTGTTTGACTGAAGGATCTATATTTTTTGCAGATAATATCCCTTACCTCGCTCACAGGCCTCTCCCATATTTCGCAGTAAAAGACATTTCTGTTGGTTATGGATAGCTGTGGTATTACAAAGGATTTTAAGATGGTAGTCTTTCCCGTAGACTCTCCACCTACAACAATGGCAGTGCCTGTATTAAATAACCTATCCAGAATCATTGATGCCTTTTCCCATCTCTCTACAGGTGGTAATTCATACTCATTGTATGGAGAGAATCTTGGTATCTCAAACAAATCCTTCTCATAATTAAAATCATTTTTAATATCCCATAATATCTCTTTATAGCTCATCCCCAATTTGCCATTAACATTATCTTTAAAGAGATAAAACATATCTTCGAGAAGGACCCTCGCATTATCAAGCATATGCATCTCATAGGGAAATTTTGCTGTATATCTTATTTTGATAATCCCCTCCCTGTTATCTATGTCGAGATTCACATCGTCTTTCCTTAAAAAAACCTTAGAATCATTGAATCTCCTGAGTTTTGAGAATTTTATATTAGAAAAGAAGATGTCAAGGAGGAGATGGGCAAAATTGAATATGTGACCTATAACCTTCGTGTTCCTTATGACGGCCTTTTTGTTGTCTTCTGTTATCTCCAGCTCAATGGGTAGCTTTTTTATCTTGTTTGAAAAGGAAAAATAATTTATCACCTCCATGGCCATCTCAGGTATCTTAAGACCATAATGGTGGAAAAGGCTCTGGTTATAATTGAATATATTGCTCAACATAAGCCCATCTGATTTCCATCTATAATCCTTCACCTTGTCAATATCATGGAGATAGATAATCCCTAAAAGTGTGAATATCTCCCCTGAAAACATCTCTTCAGTTCTATCCTTAGGGTCAGGGAGGATACGCTCAACCATTTTCGTGAGGTCTTCTACATGCTCTTTTAATGGTAGGTTTGAGGATGGAAATATATTTTCTTCGCAGAACTTTTTTAGCTGGGAAAATCTTTGAAAGAGCTTGAATTCCCTTTCTTTATTTCTCAGAACCTCTTCGAGCCTTGACTGCATACCTTATCAAAAAAATATTTTAACGTGCCCTTTTTCTCCAGAGAAATACAAGAGGACTTGCTACAAAAACCGATGAATATGTACCTATCAGAACACCTATGAAAAGGGCAAAAGAAAAATCAAAGAGCGTCTTTCCACCTAAAAAAAGGATTGCACCAATAGCAAGCAGTGTAGTTATGGATGTAATCAGGGTCCTACTTAAAACACTATTTATGCTCTTATTAATTACATCAGCAAAGTCTTTCTTAGATTTCATCTTGGACATGTTCTCCCTTATCCTGTCAAAGACAACTACGGTATCTGTAAGGGAATAACCTGCTATTGTCAAGAGGGCTGTAATAAATAATATATTCATCTCCATATTGAAGAGATAGAAGATTCCAAGAAGGGAGAGGACATCATGGAATGTTGCCAGGGTGGCAGCAAGACCGAATATGAAGGTAAATCGCCAGGCTATATAAATGATGATGCATATAAAGGATATGGCCATAGCAATTAGTGCATCCCTTTTTAAGGCCTTACCCACTGTAGCACCAACCATATTACTTGCCAGTATCTGAAAACCCTTATTGCCCATCTCTTTTTTTATGATGGTATCTATCTTTTTCTGTATATCCTGGTCTCCTGAACCAAAGGCCTTTGTTTTTATGAGAAATTCCTTTGTTCCGCTTACCTCCTGTATCTGAACATCCTTAATCCCCCCTGTTAGAAGGATACCCCTTAGTGCGCCTATATCTACCTTTTCTTCAAACTTTGCATGTATCTGGACACCGCCTGTGAAGTCAACACTGAGATTTGCCTTACCAAGGGAAACCATTATAAAAGCAAAGATTCCTATGGCACATAGTATACCGGAGATTGCAAACGCCTTATTCCTCAAGCCTATAAAGTCTATCTTTGTATCTTTAACTATCTCGATGAATTTCATTAAATGCTCAGACTCCTCGGTTTATACTTTAAAAGAATCCAGTCAAAAAAAGCCTTTGAGCCAAATACCGCTGTAAAGAGGTTCACTATAATGCCTATACTCAATGTGACAGCAAAACCCTTTATTGGGCCTGTCCCGAATATAAAGAGTATGAATGTTGTTATAAGGGTTGTTACATGAGAATCAAAGATGGTTACCCATGCCTTTTCATAGCCACTATCTATAGCTGCCCTGACAGTCTTTCCAAGCCTTAATTCTTCCCTTATCCTCTCAAATATGAGGACATTGGAATCAACGCCCATACCCATTGTGAGTATAATGCCTGCTATACCAGGGAGGGTCATGGTTGCCTTAAGTGCAGTGAACGCACCAAGGAGATACAAAAGGTTCAGGAAAAGGGCTATAACAGCAATAACACCTGAAAACTTGTAGTAAAAAATCATAAACAAGATTACAAGGACGGCGCCGAGTATTGCGGCACTTACACCTTTTCTTATAGAGTCCTGACCAAGGGTTGGTCCTATTGTAATATTCTGAACAACCTTGACCGGTGCAGGCAATGCACCTGCCCTTAACACTATGGCAAGGTCTTTTGCCTCATCCATTGTAAAACCACCTGTTATGGATGCCTTTCCACCTGATATCCTCTCTTTCACTACAGGTGCAGAATAAACTGTATTATCAAGTATGATGGCAACCCTCTTGCCGATGTTCTCTGCTGTAATCTTATCAAATATCCTTGAGCCTTCTGCATTGAATTCTATGGCTACATAGGGCTCGTTATTGAATTCCCCTCCTATCTTTACCCTGGCATCAGTGAGTAGCTCACCTG